>CAIQUL010000324.1 GCA_903874975.1 uncultured Chthoniobacter sp.
ACGTCCCCACTCGTCACCCTTGTGCTCTCCTTTTTCCTCGAAAAGCTGCGCCCCACCCGCCGCGCCGTGCTCGGCGGTGTGATCGCGGTGGCCGGTGCGGTGGCACTGCAGGACGCGCAGTCCGGCTGGGCGATCTCGGCGGCTTTGAAAAAAGTGCTGAATTTTTGACCGAACTGTGCGGTCATAGTGGCCTATGAAAAAGCTCCTCACGCGTCTCTTGACCCTCACGACCGCGCTGGCGGTCTCCACCTCCGCCGCCCTCGCCGCCGCCGGTTGGGAAGACGACTACGCCAAGGCTCTCGCCAAGGCGAAGACCGAAAAGAAAATGGTGCTCCTCGATTTCACCGGCTCGGACTGGTGCGGCTGGTGCGTCAAACTGGACAAGGAAGTGTTCTCCAAAACTGAGTTCAAGACCTACGCGAAAGACAACCTCGTGCTCGTTGAACTGGATTTTCCGCGCGGGAAGCAGCAGTCGAAAATGCTCAAGGAGCAGAATGAAAAGCTGCAAAAGGAATTCGGCATCCGCGGATTTCCGACGATCATTGTCCTCAATCCCGAGGGGCAGAAGGTCGGCCAACTCGGCTACATGGAAGGCGGCCCCACGGCCTTCATCGCGAAGGTCAATGAACTGAAGGGCAAGTAGTCCGAAACCCCAGCGCGCTCGTCTTCGAGGCGGCTCCGCACCTGCGGAGCCGCCTCACTTTTTTTTGCCGCGATCGCCCGCACCGAACATCGGGCTTGATGCCGGCCGTTTTCACGCCACTATGCCGCCCGCACTTTCCCGCAGGCGCAGCAGCGTCGGCTGGAAATCCGCCGAAGGATGGGTGGCAGAGTGGTCGATTGCGCACGCCTGGAAAGCGTGTTTACCGCAAGGTAACGGGGGTTCGAATCCCCCCCCATCCGCCACTCTGAGGGTTCGGCGGTTCGCTGTCGGGAGCGAGTTTCTGAAATTGGTGACGGGCGGGTGCGTATGGGGACCGAGTTCGAGGTCGTCGTGCGTCCACGGGGAGACGGAGTCTTGCGGGGACCAGCGTTCCCAAAGCGCTGCGCTGACTTTGGGAACGAGAGGCAAGAAAAATTAGGGGTTCCCATTCGACAGGCTCAGGGCAGGCTTCGACTGCGCTCCGCAAAGCCGCCGTTCCGCTTTAGGATGACGGACAGCTTTTTGCGCTACGCGCTGAGGAGTTGCCGCCGTGGCGGACCTAGTCCACCTCGATGCCGGTGGCGATGCGGCAGCGGACGGTCTGCTCGGTGCGGGTGCCGTCGGCGCGGTGGATGACGAGGGTCGCGCGCTCATCCGCTTTCGCTTTCGCCAGGTTCTATGAACCCAGCGAAAGGCACGCGGAAAGGAATGAGGAACGGGCGGGCGCTACTTCTTGCCGAAGAGCTTCTTCATATTCGCCAGTCCCTTGACCGCGATGTCGTCGCGTTTCGGCTCCATCTTCCGCCAGATGGCCGCGGCGCGGGCGATCACTTTGACGTCGGTGGTGAAGGACTCGATGACCACGTCGCCCTGGTAGCCGATCTTCTTCAGCGCGGCCACGATGGGCTTCCAGTCGATGTGATCGCCCCCGGGCGTGCCGCGGTCACAGCCGCAGGCGTGGAAGTGCGCGAGATGTTTGCCGGCCTTGAGGATCGCCGCGGCCTGGTTCTTCTCCTCGATGTTCATGTGGAAGGTATCGAGGTGCAGCTTCACCGCTTTGCTGCCCACGGCTTTCACGAGTTTCAGCCCCTGGTCGCAGGTGTTGAGGAAGTCGGTCTCGAAGCGGTTGAGCGGCTCGATGCAAAGCTGCACGCCTTTGCTCTCGGCGTATTTCGCGAGCGGCTTGAGGTTTTTGACCACGAGGTCGAACTGCTGCTTTTTCTCCGCGTCGTCATGCGGCCCGATCAGCCCGACGACGGAATAGATCGGTCCGATGACCGACGGGCAGCCCATGATCGCCGCCTGGTCGATCAGCCCGCGAATGTAGGCCGTGGCGGTCTTTTGATCCGCCGCGCTGCCGCGAAAATCGCGACCCGGCCCCATGCAGGCGCAGAGCGAACCGATCTTGAGGCCCACCTTGTCTGCCGCGGCCTTTACTTTCGCGGGGTCGCAATGTTCCAGCGCCTCGACCGGAATTTCGACGGTGTCGAAGCCCCATTTTTTGAGCTTGGCGAAAAGTGCGGGTGCCAGCGCAGTGGTGAAAGGGCTGGCGTAGAGGAAGGTATTGAGGCCGAGACGCATGATGATTTTGGGTTGTGGGTTGAGGTGGAGATTTGGGAGCGCGCATTTGGCCCGCTCGGGTCGGACCCGTCAAGTCCGCGAGCCGAAAAACGCGCCGGGCCGGCACGACCGGGCGGGGCCGCTACATCCGCTCCACTTCCCGCTTTTCCACAAACAACTGCAGCCCCTCGCGGGAGAAATTCTCCATGAACGGCTCGGGATCGAGGGCCTCGGGCATCATGACCCCGCGCTCCTTGAGCTTCCCGGTGACGAGGAGCTTGGCCGCGAGGGCGGGCGGGATGCCCGTCTGCACGACGGTCAGCGAGTAACCCCACTTCTCATAGGTGTCGCGATGGCTGTCCATCGTGTAGATGAAGTATTCCACGCGCTTGCGCTCCTTGGTGCCGCGCACTTCCGTACCCACACAAGAGTAGCCGTCCACCGTCGCGCCGAGTTGCGCCGGCTTGGGGAGATTGGCGGTGGCGACCCGGATGGGTGCGACCTCCACGCCATCGACCTTCACCTTCTTCCAAGTATCCAGGTTCAGCAGGTCAATGGACTTGGCGACATTTACCATCTGATCGGAGATGGCATACTTAAAGACGGAATACTTCACCCCTTTTTCCACAAAGGGTGGGTAGATGCCAAGGGAGACACCTTCCTCGTGGGCCACGGCATAGGTCTTTTGCAGGCCGATGGGATCAGGGAAGCGATACCAGTCCACCTCCGTCTCCAGGGGGCGGCCACCCAGCACCTTGCCGTCCTTTACATAGTAAGGCACCGCATTGAGTTCCTCGAAAAGCGTCTCGGGGGAAAACAGCACGGCGAACCGGTAGCCTTTGACCTCCGCGTTGTCGGCATCGAGGACGCGGATGCTGGTGGCGGTATCCAGCCGATCCATGGCCCAGCGGGCAAAGATATTCACCGCGCCAGGATCGCACCCGAGGCACAGCAGGCCAGCGAGATCCTTCTCCAGGTAGCGCGAGTGATAGGTCTCGATCTCATGCTCAAAGGAGTTCTTGCCCGGCTTCTTGACGCCGGGCGCGGCATAGATGTCCGCCGCCATGTCGATGTAATGCGAGCCCGCTTTCAGGCAGGCATCGAGGATCGAGTAGTTCGTGTAGCAGTTGCAGGCATTGAGGGTGACCGTCACCTTGTGCTGGGTCATGGCGGCGGCGACCTTCGACGACTCCATGGCATTGATGGAGATGACTTCGAAGCGACTGTTCTTGGTCGTATTGTGCAGGACGTGCGCGTAAGTGGGGTCGATGTCCGCGAGGATGATCTTATCGAAACATTCGTAGTCATGCAGCTTGCGCCCAATGACGGAACCGACTCCACCGAGACCGATGACCATGGCGTTTGACATAAGCGAGGCAACCGCCTTGTGGGGCGTGTTGGTGGCGACATCCTATCGCGCACCCCGGACCGGCGCAACCCCCTCTTTCCCGGGAGTTGGCTTAAATGCTTGTCGGAAGACCGCTCGCCTCACCTTCACTCTCTTAAGCTTCCTCCGAAGGGGGATGACGAAGAGGAAGATTCTGAGAAAGAGGAGGAACTCAGCAGCGACCGGCGGGCGAAATGACTCGACTCCGCGCTGCGCGAGCCGGTCAGTATCCGGTGATGAAACCTCTCGCCTGCCTCCTCGCGCTGTGGGTGCTGCCGGTCTCCGCATCCGTGGCCGCGGAGGGCGGGAGCCAGCCGAACGTGCTCCTCCTGTTCAGCGCCGATCAGCGGGCGGATACGCTCGGCGCGCTGGGCAATGCGGACATCCGCACTCCGGCGCTCGATGGGCTCACGCAGCAGGGCACGGCGTTCACGCGGGCGTAATGCATGGGTTCCCACCACGGCGCGGTGTGTGCCGTCGCGGGCGATGCTGCTGAGCGGACGCACACTTTTTCGTGTGAATGACCAACTCAAGGGACAGACAACGTGGCCGGAGCAGTTTGCGCAGGCGGGTTACACCACCTTCCTGACGGGCAAATGGCACAACGGCGCGGAGTCGGCGCTGCGGTCCTTTCAGCGGGGCAAGGCCATCTTTCTCGGCGGCATGGGTGCGCCCTACCATCTGCCCTTGCAGGATATCGGGGCGCCCCGCGTGTTTGAAAACCAGCGGGCGAGCCGCGAGCACTCGGTGCAGGTCTTCGCGGATGCGGCGGTAGAACGCGGCGCAGTGCTATCTCGCGGATATTTTCCCGACGCTCGGCGCGCTCGGCGCGCTCGCCGGGCTGCCCGCGCCGGAGGAGAGCGAGGGCCGGAGCCTCGCCCCGGGGTTGGCGGAAAATGTCGGGACGCCGCGTGAGGCGATCCTGACCGCCTTCGCGAAAGTGCAGCGCGCCGTCCGCGAGGACCACTGGAAGCTGATCGGGTATCCGCAGATCAATCGGACGCAGCTCTTTGATCTGAAAGCTGACCCGCTCGAAATGCGCGACCTCGCCGCCGATCCGCAGCAGGCGGCGGAGGTGCAGCGGATGACGGCGTTGCTCCGGCGGGAGCAGGAATTGGCCGGCGATACCCAGCCGCTGAACTCGGCCACGCCGCAGCCGGCAGAGTTCGATTTCTCGC
>CAIQUL010000325.1 GCA_903874975.1 uncultured Chthoniobacter sp.
AAAGTTAGAGGTCCTTCGACTGCGGCCCGCCCGCCTTCGCCCGGCGGGACTCCGCTCAGGATGACGGGTTGGACTTTTTTCGCTTCGGTGCTGCAACGAACCTTCAAGACGGGGACCGCATCGCGACGTTTTCGCCCGGGGTTCTATGCCTCGGGAAGGTCGAGCAGCGGGAGGCCGCCGTTTTGCTCGGTGAAGTATTTTTGCGTCCAGGCGCTGGGGAAGAGGACGCCGGGCTGGCCGGCGCTGTCGTAGGCGAGGCGGCAGCCGGTGGGGAATTTGAGGCCGGCGGTCTCGGTGCCGGGGGGGAGCCATTTGAAACATGCCCAGCTCGCATTTTCGAGCCGGCTCGGCGCGCCGTATTCGGCTTCGAGGCGGTATTGCACGACCTCGAATTGCAGCGGGCCAACGGCGGCGAGGAGCGGGACTTTTTGCACGGCGTCGCGCAGTTCGAAGACTTGCACGACGCCTTCCTGGAGGAGCTGATCCACGCCTTGGCGGAACTGTTTGAATTTTCCGGGATTAGGATTTTGCAGGTAGGCGAAGCACTCGGGCGCGAAGCGGGGAATTTCGTCGAAGCGGATCGCGGGGTCTTCGGTGAGGGTGTCGCCGATACCGAATTCGTTGTGTCCGACGAGGCCGATGACGTCGCCCGCGTAGGCTTCGTCCACGGTCTCGCGTTCCTGGGCAAAAACTTTGTGGGCGCTGGAAAGGCGGACGCGCTTGCCGGTGCGTTGGTGGGTGACAAACATGTCGCGCGTGAACTTGCCCGAGCAGATGCGGAGGAAGCCGATGCGGTCGCGGTGGCGGGGGTCCATGTTCGCTTGGATTTTGAAGATGAAACCGGAGAACGGGGCGTCGAGGGGGACGGTAGCCCGAGCCTCCGGCGTGGGGCTCAAACCGGAGGCTTGAGCTACCTTCCGCGGCTGCGGCGGGAGCGAGCGGGCGAGGAAGGCGTCGAGCAGGAGCTGCACGCCGAAGTTGTTCATCGCGCTGCCGAAAAAGACGGGCGTCTGCGTGCCGGCGTGGACTTTCGCCTCGTCGTATTCGACGCCGGCCATGTCGAGCATTTCGAGTTCCTCGATCGCGCGGGCGTAGTCGTCGGGATCGAGGCGCTCGCGGATCTCCGGCTCATCGAGCGAGCTGACGGAAACGGGGGCGCGGTAGGCACCCTGCGGGGTGCGCTCGAAGAGGTGGACCTCGCGCTTTTGCCGGTCATAGACGCCGCGAAAGCTGGGGCCGGTGCCGAGCGGCCAATTCACCGGAAACGCGCCGATGCCGAGGACGCGTTCGAGTTCGTCGAGCAGGGCGAGTGGATCGCGCGTGGGGCGGTCGCACTTGTTCATGAAGGTGAAGATCGGCACGCCGCGACGCCGGCAGACCTCGAAGAGTTTGCGGGTCTGCGGCTCGATGCCTTTGGCGGCGTCGATGACCATGACGACGGCGTCCACGGCGGTGAGCACGCGGTAGGTGTCCTCGGAGAAATCCTTGTGGCCGGGGGTGTCGAGGAGGTTGATGCGGTAGCCGGCGTAGTCGAACTGCAGGACGGTCGAGGAAACGGAGATGCCGCGCTGGCGCTCGAGTTCCATCCAGTCGGAAGTGGCCTGGCGCGCGTTTTTTCGCGAAGTGACCGAGCCGGCGAGCTGCACCGCACCGCCGTAGAGGAGGAGCTTCTCGGTCAGCGTCGTCTTGCCGGCATCCGGGTGGGAGATAATGGCGAAGGTGCGGCGGCGTTGGATTTCAGCGAGCATGCGAAGGACGCGGACTCTGGGGGAAACGCGGCCCCCGCGCAAGAGGCCGGCGGCGCGGCACCGCATTTGCTTGCCTGGGAGGTTGCTCGCTCGCGCCGTTTTCCGATTTCCATGCCTACGCTCCGCATCCAAATGCCCAACCGCTCGGAGGTGACGCACCAGCTTTCCGGTGAGCGCATCACCATCGGGCGCGCGCCGGACAATACGATCCAGATCGCGAATTCGGCGGTGTCGGCGCGGCACGCGGAACTGATCGCGGAGGACGGACATTACCGGTTGCGCGATCTGGAATCCACGAACCTGACTTTTGTGGATGGCGCGCCGGTGGCGGACTTCCATTTGCGGCAGGACTGCCGGATCGCGTTCGGGACGGTGGAGTGCGTTTTCGATCCGATGGATGCATCGCTGAACGAAGCGCTGATGAGCCGCGAGCAGCTCGAAAGGGACACCGCTTTTCTCCGTGCGGAAAACGCCAATCTCCGGGCCGCGCTAGCCGCCCAGCAGCGGCGCGTGGACATGCTCTCCAGCGCCCGGCTGGTCACGGGACGGACAGACTCCACGCCATCGGCGGCCGCGCAGGATGCGCTGCGCGCGGTGGCGAGTGAGCGCAATGATCTCCGCCATACCGTGGCCGGTCTGCGTTCGGAGATAGCCAATCTCACCGAGGAACTCGCGACCGCGAATCGGGAGCGCGAGCGGTTGCGGCAGGCTTTGGCGGCGCGGCATGCGGAGAAAACCGGCGACGTGCGCCAGTCGCTCCCCGCACCGCGAGTCCGCGCCGTGCCGCCGATGAACGGCGCGCTGATCCGTCCCGCCCCGAAACCGGGCGCGCTGACCTCGCGCGACTCGGCGTCCGCCCTGACGGCGCTCGATCCGAACGCGACGCAGCGGCTGACCCCGCGACTGGACGCGGCCTGGCAGCCCATCGCCGACCTGCTCGCGCCGCTGCGCGCGGCGCTGGATCGTGTGAGCGGCGTGCCGGACGACGACCTCTCGCGCATGGCGTTGATGACCCATTCCACGGAACTCATGAATCTCGCGGCCGACCTAGCGGATCATCCCATCGCGCGGCTCTCGGTCTCCGTGGAGGCGCTGCTGCACGAGCTACTCGCGCAGCCTGGCGCGATGCACGAAGCGATGACGCGCACCGTGGCGCAGGCGCTGGACCTGCTCGCGCGGCTCGTGGAACCGCGGCAGGTCGAGCGCGCGAAAACCCTCCCACCACCGACCATCCTGGCCGTGGATGAAGACACCACTCTGCTGGCCGAAACGGTGATGCTGCTCGAGTTGGCGCAGCTTCACCCGATGGCGTGCGCGGATGCCGGCGCGGTCCTGGCCGAGGCGGCCGGGCGAAAACTCGACCTCATCATGCTCGATGGCGATCTCTCCGGGCCGACAGCACCCGCCCTTTGCACCAAACTCCGGGCCGACCCGACGCACCGCAAGACGCCGATCGTTTTCCTCACCTGGAACGGCGCGGGCGGATTGGCGGGCGGCAACGATTTTCTGACGAAGCCCGTGAACCCGGCGGAGTTGGCGGTCAAAGCGCAGACGTGGTCGTTGCGGCACCAATTTGGTCTGCTCTGAGCGGGCTGGCCTGCCGTCTATTAGGTCAGTGCGGCAGACCGATGTTTTCCTGAGACAATTGCAAAAAGCTGCAAGACCGCGCTGCCTCCTGAAATCAACCCTCCGCTGATTTACTCTATGAACAAGCCTTGCTCCCTCGCGCTTGCCATGTGCCTCACGCTGACTGCGTGCAACGGATCGAAACAGAAATCCACCTGGCAGAAGGTGCGGGAAACCAAGCCGGACAAGGTCGCAGCCACGGCGGACCCGAGTGCGGCTTACACCAAGAAACTCAACGAGCATAAGGTGGAGCACAAGGTGGTGACCTATCAGTACCGCTACAAAACCCGCCTGCGCGAAGACGCGGTCGGCACCCATTCGGCGGTGATCTACAAAGATAACTCGGACCCCGAAAATCCGTGGTGGTTGGTCAATGAGCGGACCGGCAAGCCGGTGTGGCTGCCCGGTCAGGATCTCAACCAGCAGGTTTCCCTTTACCTGCGCCGCAAAGCGGAGGTCACCGAGGAGAAGGTCTTTAGCGGCGGCGAACCGCAGTCCACCGAGACGATGGTGGCCAAGGCCACGCCGGCGACGCCCATCGTTCCGACGGGTGCCCCCGATGTCACCCTCATCGCGAAAGTCCCCAAGTAACCAGTGCGGAGGACGGCTCCAGCTCCGACCGCCACCCCGACCCAGACCGCTGTCGCCCACGCTGCTCCGCCTGCGGAAGCCACGCATCTCGTTCGTCCCGCGCGCTTCAGTGCCGGGCCCAACGAGGTGCCGATTCCCTTTACCGCCCCGGCTCCGGTCGATGCACAGCTCGACGATCGATTCCGCCGGGTTCACGGCACGGAGTATGACCCCGCCAGTGAGGTGGACCGGCGGAAAATGGAGATGCTCAAGCAAGCGCGCCTCGACACCCGCGAACCCGCGCCGCCCCGGACATTCTAGTCCGCAATTCGTCGCCTAGGCTTTCAGCCTGGGTTCGTCCGCCGGGCATCCCTGCTCGGCGCAAGGCGGGGGTTTTCCCAATCGTGACACCCGCACCCTTGCCCCCTTCGTGGAGCGCGTGCATCCTCCGCCGCCCATGCAGACCATCGTCATCGGCCACCGGAATCCCGACATGGATTCCATCTGCTCGGCCCTCGCCTACGCCGAGCTGAAGCGCCTCACCGGCCAGAAAAACGTCCTCGCCGCCCGCGCCGGCAATACCAATGAGCGCATTGATTTCGTCCTGAAGAAATTCGGCGTCGAGCCGCCAGCACTCATCAACGACCTCTCGCCGCGCGTCGCCGATGTCATGCAGCCGCACGTCGTTTCCGTGCGGGCGGATTCGCCGGTCTATGACGCCATCCAGCTCATCGACCAAAAGCGCATGCGCGGCCTCCCGGTCGTGGATGCCAGCAACCGCTGCCTCGGCTTGCTCAGCGCCTTCAAAGTCAGCCACTACCTTTTTCCTCCACGCGAGAAAGCGGCGAACGCGCGCCTCGTCACCGCGTCCCTCGCGGACATCGTGACCACCTTCGGCGGCACCCTCGTCACCGGCGTGCTTTCCGCCCAGCCGGCCGAGCAGCTCCTCATGGTCGGCGCGATGGCGCAGGATTCCTTTGGCCCGCGGCTCCAGGGCTATCGCGAAAAGAGCGTCATTCTTTTTGTGGGCGACCGCCCGCACATCCAGGCGCTCGCCATCGCCGCGCGCGTCCACGCCATCGTCGTCACCGGCGACGTGGCGATCGACGAGACGATCCGCGCCGCCGCCGAGGCGGCCGGGGTCACCATGATCGCCTCCCCGCACGACACCGCCACGAGCGTGCTCCTCGCGCGCGGCGCGGTGCGCGTCGAGCGGATGATCGAAGGCGACTACCAAAGCTTTCACGCGGACACGCTCCTCGACGACGCGCGCCACCTCGCCGCGCAGAGCGCCGCCTTTATCTTCCCCGTGCTCGACGACCACGGCGGGCTCGCCGGCATCCTGTCGAAATCCGACTTCCTCAAAGAAATCCCGCGCCAGCTCATCCTCGTGGATCACAACGAACTCACGCAGGCCGTGCGCGGCGCGGACAAAGTGCCGATCATCGAGATCATTGATCACCACAAGCTCGGCGGCTTCTCCAGCGACACGCCGATCTTGTTTTGGAACAACCCCGTGGGCTCCACGAGCACCATCGTGGCGCTGTGCTACCAGCAGCTCGGCATCCCGGTGCCCGCGCCCATCGCGGGCCTGCTCATGTCCGGCATCGTCGCCGACACGCTGAATCTCACCTCACCCACCACCACGCCCGTGGACTGCGACGCGCTCAACCGCCTCGCGAAAATCGCGCAGGTGAATTCCGACGAACTCGCCACCGAGATTTTCTGCGTCGGCTCCCCGCTGCTCACGATGTCGCCCGAGCAGGCCATCAGCGCCGACGCCAAGCCCTACGAGGAAAACGGCCACACCTTCAGCGTCGCGCAGATCGAGGAGCTGACCTTTGCGCACTTCGACGAAAAGCGCGACGCCCTCCTCGCCGCGCTCGACGCCACCCGCCAGCGCGACGGCCTCCTTTTCGCCTGCCTCCTCGTCACCGACATCAACGACCAAAGCTCGCTCCTCCTCGTGCAGGGTGCCGACGAATTTCTCCGCACCATCGACTACCCCCAGCGCAGCCCGCACATCTGGGAACTCGCCGGCGTGGTCTCGCGGAAAAAGCAACTCCTGCCCTACCTCCTGCACTGCCTCGCGCAGGTGAGGACGAGTTTGCGTTAGCCTCATCATCTTCCTCGTGCCGCAAAGGCCGAGGAGGAAGATCAAGCGGCGTGGCGCGGACGCCTCCGTCCGCGGCAGTCCTCCGGACGCCCTCGTCCGTAGATTCGCCGGACGGGGCGTCCGACGGACAATCGCGGACGGGGCGTCCGCGCCACGCGGGCCGTCAGCGGTAAACCTCCTGCTTCAGCAGCGTGCTCACACCGCCCTGATCGCGCATCAGCGCTTTCATACTCCAGTGGATGTGTCCGGGCTGCGCGGTGCCTGCCCGCGTGAGCGCGATCTGCCGCGCGATCTCGGAAGCGGGCCGAGATGAGCCGATGCGGTCCGGCGCGATGCCCGGCCAGATCGGCTTCCCGGCGGTGCTCTGCGCGCGCCACCATTTCAGCAGCACGGGAAAACTCTGTTTCGCCGGTTCGCACGACCAGTAGAGCTGCGGCGCGAGGTAGTCGCACCAGCCTTCGGTCAGCCATTTCCGCGAGTCCGCGAAAAGCTGCCCGTAGCAGTCGAGCTGCGCCTCAGTGGTCGCCGGCACGCCCGGCCGCCAGATGCCAAAGGGGCTGATGCCCACCTTGACCGACGGCTTCTCCGCTTTCACCGCGCGGTACATGTCCGCCACGAAGCGGTTGATGTTGCTGCGCCGCCAGTCGGCCTTGCTCAGCCCGCTGCCCGCTCCATGCCGTGCCCAGGTCGCTCCGTCCGGGAAGTCCGCGCCGCCTTTCGGGTAGGGGTAAAAGTAGTCGTCGATGTGCAGGCCATCGATGTCGTAGCGCCGCACGATGTCGAGGATCACGTCGAGCACGTAACGCCGCGCCTCAGGCTCGCCGGGATCCACCCACTTCTGTCCGGCGTAAGCGCGAATCCACTCCGGGTGCCGGCGGCTCACATGGTTCGCCGCCGGTGGGGCTTTCGAGCCTGTCGCCGCGCGAAAGGGATTCACCCACGCGTGCAGCGCGATGCCGCGCGCGTGCGCCTCGCTGATCGCGTAAGCCAGCGGATCGTAGCCCGGCCCCACGCCTTGCTCGCCCGAGAGGAAAGCCGACCACGGCTCGTGACGCGACGCGTAGAGCGCGTCGCTCGCCGGACGGACCTGCAGCAGGATCGCGTTCAGCTTCAAGTCCGCCGCGCGGTTCAAAATCGTCCGCAGCTCCGCCTTTTGCTCCGCCGCCGACAAACCCGGACGCGACGGCCAGTCGAGATTGTGGACCGACGCCACCCACGCCCCGCGGAACTCGGCAGCCGTCCTCGGCACGAGGGCCGGGGAGAGGAGAGCGAGCAGGACGAGCAGGCGGAGGAGATGGATTTTCATGGTGGCAAAGCGTGACGAACGTAGCCGCTTCCCGCGGGCCTGCGAGGCGGAAGCGGGAACCCGCGGACGGCGCAAGTAGCGCCAGCCTCCGGCTTGCGAGCGTCCCCGACCGCCCAGCCGGGGACTCGGCGCTACTTGGCCTTGGGCGCGGCAGGGCCCGCTTTGAAAAGGCGCAGCAGCGCGCTGTCGGTCGTGAGCACGAGCGTGGTCTCGCGGGCAAAGACGGAGCGATAGGATTCGAGCGTGCGGCTAAAGGTGTAGTATTCGCGGGCTTCGGGTGTCTGGCCATAGGCGGCGGCATAGATCGCCGTGGCCTCGGCGTCGGCCTTGCCCTGGATTTCCTGCACCTTGCGATACGCCTCGGACTCGATCTGCTGCATGTCGCGCTCGCGTTTGCCCAGAATCTCCGCGGCCTGGCCCTCGCCCTCGGAGCGGTAGCGGGAGGCGATCTGCTGGCGCTCGCTGACCATGCGCCCGTAGATTTTCGCGGCCACGCCGGGGTTGTAGTTGATCCGCTTGAAGCGCACATCCAGCAGCTCCATGCCGTATTCGCCGAGCAGCGGTTTGGCCGCGGCGAGAATCTCCGCCTCCAGCGCCGCCCGACCAAATTGAATCACCGGCAGGGTCGCTCCCGGAGCCGCGTCGTTGCCGCCATCGGCGACGGGTTTGCGGTCGCGCTGGGTGCGGATCAGCTCCACGAGCTGATGCCGCGCCACGGCGTTGCGCGTCTCGCTGCCGAGGATGTTCGTGATCCGGTTCTGCGCGGTCCGCTCGTCCCGCATGCGCACAAAATACTTCTGCGCATCGGTGATCCGCCAGCGGGCAAAGGCATCCACGTCGATGTAGAGCTTGTCCTCCGTGGGCATGTCGGCGGACGGGCCGTCCCATTCGAGGATGCGTTTTTCGATGCGGTTCACTTTCTGGATGAACGGCACTTTCCAATGCAGCCCCGCCTTGGTCACCGGCGCGCCGATCTGCTCGCCAAACTGCGTGATGATGATCTGCTCCGTCATCGGCACGGTGTAGGCCGAGGCGAAAAGCAGCAGGGCGGCGACGGTCAGGAGCGGGAGAAAAAGAGCGCGGTTCATTTGGCTTTTTGGTCGAGTTGGAGGAGCGGGAAAATCTGCCCGGCTTTTTCGTCGAGGAGGATTTTGCGGGAAAGCTGCGGGAGCACTTCCTGCATCGTTTCGAGGTAAAGACGCTGGCGGGTCACGTCCGGCGATTTCACATACTCCGCGAGCGTCGCCTCGAAGCGCCCGGCGTCGCCTTTGGCCTCGTTCACCCGCTTGGCGGCGTAGCCCTCCGCGGCGCTCATCTTGCGCAGCGCCTCGCCTCTGGCCCGCGGCACGACCTTGTTGTATTCGCCATTCGCGAGGTTGATCGCCTGCTGCTTCTCCTGCTGCGCCTGGTTCACCTCGCTGAAGGAGGCCTGCACGGCCTTGGGCGGATGCACATTCTGGAGCTGCACTTGCATGACCATGAGGCCCAGCCCGTAGCGTTTCACCAGCGCCTGCAGGCGGGTCAGCGCCTCGCCTTCGATCTCCTGCCGTCCGATGGTCAGCACCTCGTCGATGGTGCGGTCGCCGACCACTTCGCGCATCACCGCTTCGCTCGCATCGCGCAGCGTTCCCTCCGGCTCCCGGACGTGAAACAGGAACTGCTGCGGATCCTCGATCCGGTACTGCACGATCCACTCGATGAGCGCCATGTTCAGGTCGCCGGTGACGATGTTGCGCTCTTCCTCCGGATCTTCGGGCCGCTGCGCCGGGTTCGTCGCGCCCGCAGTGGCGAAGCCGAAATCGAGCGTGAGCTGGCGCTCCACCGGCACGATGGCGATGCCGTCGATGCCCAGCGGGAGCTTGAAGCGAAGCCCCGGTTTGACCAGCTCGACAAAGCCGCCAAAGCGCGTGAGCACGCCGATGGAGTCCGCCGGCACGCTGGTGAAACTGGAGAGCGCGAACCACAGGGCGACGATCCCGAGGATGATGAGGCTGACGAACCGTCCGGCGTTGGGCGGAATGTTGATCTGCTGAGGTGTGACGTTTCTGATGGCCATGAGGCCGTGCAGGTAAACACGGAGGCGGAGCAAAGCGAGCACGCAATCGTCGGGCGGAGCGCGGTCACCTTCAGCCCGCGGCCCGACCAACCGTGCCGCTGCGCTTGAGCGCGGCGACGGTATCTCGCCGGGCTTATGCCTGTTCCTGCCCCAGCCTTTCGCCGTCGGATTGCCCGCCTCCTCCTCGCCGCTCTCGGCCTCGTCTGCGCGGGGGCACCGAGCCGGGCGGCGGATGTTTCGCCGCCGCCGCCGATCTGCCGCGAGACGCTCGCCGGCCTTGACGGTCTCCAGCTTCGCGGCCAGCCGGGGATTCGACGCGATGATGCGCTTGATCCGCACGGGCTGCCCGGCTTCCGCCGTGAGCTGGATGGTTTTCGCCGCGGCGGAATCGTCGTCGGTGCGCACCTCGATGGTCTTGCGCTGCGGTCCCTTGCGGTCGCCGAAAACGAAGCGCGCCACGGCCTCGCCCGCCTCGCCGGGCGCTTAGGTTTCCTTTTCCAAATGCGGTGTCGTGCAACCGCACGAGGTCCGCAGCGACTTGCTGGTCACCGCCTTCGTGCCCGTATTGCGCAAGGAATATCGCGCCTCGATGCCCTCGTCCTGCGGCGTGCGCTGGAACTGCTGGATGGGGTTGTCCCACTTGAGCTGCGCCAGGCCGTGGCCGGTGAGCAGCAGCAGCGTGGCGAGGCCGAGGAGGATGCGAAAGTGCATGCGGGCTTTCCTGATGACGCGGCGCGCACTTGGCAACCGCGGCGGTGGGCCCGGTGGGAAAGCAGCTTGGACTTTAGTCCAAAGTCCCGTCCCTCCGGCCAAGCCCCCGGTCTTTGGAAAATATCTTCATCGAAAGGACCATCGCGGAGGATTTGCAGGTCATCGGCAGCGTGGTCACGCCCACGCCGCAAAGCGTGCCGCCCTGCTCGGCGGAGATCGGCGGCGGCGAGGTCGTGGTGAGTTTCAAAAAATGGGGCACATGGGCGTGTGGCTCGAGGGTCAGGGCGGGGCGGAGACCGAGTGGAGCTTCCTCGCCATCGACGCCACCAACCCCTACAACGACACCCGCCCGCTCAAAGTCCACGGCCAGCCCGAAAAACGCCGCTACCGCCTCTGCTTCTGGGACGGCGAACCCAACCAGCTCTGGAGCCCGACCCTCGAAGTGGTCTTCGGCGGCTAGGCGGGGAAAAGCGGTCCGCCTGCGCGAAAGCTGCAAACCCCGAGCCGGAAGCGCAAACCTCCCGCAGGGAGGAAGGCAAGAAGCGCCAGCAAGCAACCCAAACTCATGAAAACCAACAACACCATCTCCCGCCGGAGCCTGAAGCCCGCGCCGCACCCCGCGCCCGCCCTTTTCCCCACCCGCCTCCCCGGCCCCGCGCCGCGGAGGCGGTCTGGCGTCTGCACCCGCACTGGCGGCTTGAGCGGGGCTGGGGAACGGGTATGCTGCGGCCATGATTCTCGAAACCATTCCTGACGTGAAAAGCCTGAGCGCCGCCGAGAAGCTGCTGCTCGTCAGCGAACTGTGGGACGATTTGGCCGCGCACCCCACCGAAGTTCCCGTGTCCCGCGAGCAGATTGCCGAGCTGGACCGGCGGATGGAGGCCTACCGCCGTGACCCCAGCCAGGTCACCTCGTGGGAGGCGATTCAACAGCGCATCCTCGGCAGGGCTCCCGGCAGTGAGTGAGCTGGTCTTTCTGCTGGCGGCCGAGGCCGACATCCAGACTGGTTACGAGTTCTACGAGGCGTATCAGCAGGGCCGGGGTGAGCTTTTCCTGCGGCATCTGGATTTGGGTTTCGGGCGTCTCCGCGCTTTTCCGGAGATCGCGCCGGTGTTCGACAAGAACTACAGGCGCCTGCTCGTTCACGGGTTCCCGTTCGGCGTCTTTTACACGGTGGAGGGTCGGCGGATCATCGTCGCGAGCGTCATGGACCTCAGGCAAGACCCGGAGAGCATTCGCCGAAGACTACGCGGGCGAAACGCCTGACCCCGCGCGCCCCGCTTTTCCCCACCGCCTCCCCGGCCCCGCGCTGCGGAGGCGGTTTGGCGTTTGCACCCGGTGCCGGTGGCTGGGCGCTGGCCCAGATCGAGCGGCTCTCGGGCGCAGGGGTGAGCGAGAGGACCACCGCGCGGCTAGCGCACCTCGGGGTCGCGCGGAGCGAAGTGGTGGAGGGCGTGGGTGGTGCGGCCGTCTTTTTCCCAGCGGAGGAAGTGGGTGACTGCGGCAGTGACGTAGCGTTTGGCGGCGGCGACGGCGGCGGGGAGGGCGAGTCCTTTGCCGAGGCCGGCGGCGATGGCGGCGGAGTAGGTGCAGCCTGTGCCGTGGGTGGAGACGCCGGGGACAAAGGGGGCGCTGTATTCCAGGACTGCGCCGCCGGTGAAGAGCAGGT
>CAIQUL010000326.1 GCA_903874975.1 uncultured Chthoniobacter sp.
ACGGGAGCGGCCGTGGGATTGTAGAGTTCGATCGAGTCGGTCAGCGGCAGGGTCGAATTGGTGAGGACTTCATTGATGATGATCCCCGGAATGCCGAGCGCCGGATCGTCCGCGCCCGGCGAACCACCGATCCCGCTGCTCGACCGCCAGGTCGCCGGATCGCCCGGCGTGACATGCACGCTGGGCACAATCGGGACGAGGGAAGAGCCCAGACCGTCGGCGGTCAGGGGCCAGGGTGATACGTCGTCGTAGGAAAAGTCGAAAATGGGAGCGCCACCCGCCGAGAGCAGGGCGAGTCGCTCCCCGCTGTTATCGAGTTTGCCGGTGTAGAGGCCATGGAGGGTGACAAAGGGATAGCGCTCGGCAAATTTCGCGGCGTTGCGGGCGATGATCCAAAACGCACCCGGTGCCAAAGTCGCGGCGGGCGGAAACGAGTATTCGATGCCGTTACTGAAGGTCAGTCCAGTAAGGTCGATGGAGGTGGCCGTGACGTTCTTGAACTCGAGGAACTCATACTCGTCGCCGTCCGTCGCGCCGTTGGGCAGCGGGTTGTAATGCACTTCGGTGAGATTGAGTTTTCCCGTGACGGCCGCTGGCGCGGTGGAAAACACCGAGTCGGCGAGCCCACTCCAGAAGCTCACCAGCGGAGGGTTGCTCCCGCCCGTCAGAGCGGTCCAGCCCGGATTGTAGGCGCGCGCCCGGACCCGCGTGGTGGCATTGATCGTGATCGGGCCGGTGTAGGTGAAAACACCTCCGCCGACCGTGGGAGCGCCGCCGCCGGACGGGCGAGGATCGGTGCCATTCAGGGTGTAGTAGATGGTTGCTCCCGGGGCGCTCATCGTCAGGGTGAAACCGGGGGAGACAGAGCCGCCATTTTGACTGAAAGTCACCGGCGCAACCCACTGGGACTCGAAAAAGTTGGCGCGTTGCTGCAGGTAGTCCTTGAGGCGCTGCACCTCGGCGTCCTGGCTGGCGGGGTAGACCGCGCCTGTGAACGGACTTGTCCACTCGCGCTTGGCCTGGTTCCACCGGGCGAGGTCGCGAGCCACCGCTTCGGCGGTAGCCTGCGCATTCAGCGCGTCGAGCAGTGCGTTCACGGAAGTGGGCGAAAACTTTCCTTTCCGCAGTTCCACCCACCGGTCGATGTAACGCTGGTAAAAATCCGGGTCGGAAAACAGCCGGGGCCACCACCAATGGGTAAAGAAATTCCACCCCCAGACAGCCGGGTTCGCGTCGCGTCCGTCCGTGGAGGACAATCCGCGATCCACGTCCCACACCGGCCCATAGACGAGTTTTCCCTCACGATCCTTGTGGAGGTAGGCGCTGAGGACGAGCGCATCCACGTTAAAGGTCCAAATATTCAGAAGATGATGATCCACGGCCGCGGGAACATCGATCCAAGCGGCATATCCGGTCGTCGGGTTGGTGTATCCAGGGTCGTTGATGACCGTGTTGATCGAGTTGAGGAAGTCCGTCAGGTATTGTTCCTGTGGGTCGCGTTGCGGCGTCTTGAGCGCAATTTCTTTCGGGTAGTAATAGGCGAGACCGTTCAGGCCCCCGGCACTGAATCCGCCGTCGCCCGGATCCCGCCGGTCCACCTTGAAAATATAGCCTCCGGTCTTACCCACAGTGTCGTTGTCATAGGTGTCGAGATCGGCGACATCGACCCGATCCTTGCCCCGGCGGACTTTTTCCATGACGTTATAAAGGCCGAAATAATCGCCGCTGTCCGTGCCCGTGAAATCCAACTCCCCGCCCGACGTTTCGACAAAGACCTCCGCCATCCGGGTCCGCATCGCCAACCGGCCGATGTTGTTACTGAGCTGGTAAAAGAACGGATTGTGCAGGGCGGAGCGGTCATAGTAATAAGGCGCATGGAAGACCCAGTCGGATTCCGCGGGCATGCCGAGCAAGGAGACATTCCGGTCGGCATCGTCGCTCCCGTGCCGGGTTTCGAGGTTAAAGTTGGTTTTCGGATTGCCCAGAGTGGAAGAACCCCGGCGATCCACGACCGTGCGGCTGGTCAGCGTCGGCAGGCTGGAAAGACGGGCGCGACCATCCGTCGGCGAGGGTTCCCAGACCCACATGAACGAAGGCTGATCGCCATCGTTCGGAAAGGTCCCCAAACCGAAATTTGAAACCACCACGATGGGCGCGGCGGTATGGAAACCCGAGGTCGTCCCGTTTAGCAGCAGATACCCCATGCTCTCCGTTTCCCCCGGGAGCTTCCCGGTTTGAAAGACCCGCGCCCGCAGCAGGGTCGTCGCGGGAATCACCACGGGCTTGCCGGAGACGTAGGCCGTCGAACTCGGAGTCGGCACCGAGCCGTCCGTGGTGTAACGGACGACGACTCCGGCCTCCGGCGTCACCTGCGTGAAATTCACGTTCAGCGTCCCGGTGAAAGCGCGACTGCTCAACGACGCCACCACCTTTCCCGCCACGCCCGTGCCGGTGTAGTTGTTCGGGTCGCCCGGCGTGGGCGACGTGTAATTGCCGACCAAGGTCGGGTCCGCCAGATCGCGCCCGTGGCTCACATTGGCGGCCAGCGCCGGATACGCGGGGAAACTGCTTTCCACCGTCCCCGAAGGCTGCTGGAAACTCAGCGCCCCGCCCGTGGCGCTCAGGGTGAAATTCGTATGCAACCGACTGGTGGATGTCTGCCGGTTTTTGCCCGAGGCGAATATCACCAGGCGCTCGTCCGGCAGAATCTCGATGTCCGGGAGTAGCCAAATCGTCGCCCCGTGAACGAGTCGGTAATTGGTCAGCGAAAATTTGTTCGTGGGATCGGTATTCCAGATCTCGATCCACGGCTGAAAAGTTCCGTCTTCGTCCTTTAATCCAGTGGTGTTGACCGGGAGAATTTCCGAAATAATAAACGCCGCCCGCGAGACCGCCGGCGCACTGAGCACGGCGGCCAGCAGCGTGATGAGGCGCAGAATTTTGGAGGTTGAGTGCCACATTTTTCTGATAAAAACGATATGGACAATGTAGTGACGCGCAATGTGAAACTTCTCCGGCGCCGGAGCGGAGCGAATCCATCCATGCCGTCCGCACGGACCCGTGGCCTGGCTCCTCCCCGAGGGGCGTCCGCTACTTCCTCATCGGCGGCGGACCGGTGACTTTGCCGCCGGGTTGGGCGGCGAGGAGCTGGTTGAGGATGTCGCTTTTCGGCGGGACGATGGTGACGCGGGCTTCGCCTTCGACGATTTTTTGCATCTCCAAAATCTCGAACATCGAGCGGACGATCTCGCCGTCCTGCGAGATGATCTGGAGCGCTTCGCCGACGATGCGCGGGCGCATGGCGTCGGCTTTGGCAAACTCAATGGCCGCCTGCCGCTCGGCGGTGCTGGTGATGATGCTGACCTGGTTCGCGCCGTCCTGTTTGATGGCGCTGGTGACCTGACGGAGCCGGTTGACGACCTTTTCCTCGATCTGCCGGATCATCCCGGTGTCGCGGAAATGCACTTTGCGGATATAGACGCTGCCGAGTTTGTAGCCCCACTCGTGGGACTTCGGCGAAACCTCGGTGCGGACGGCCACGGACATGGCGTGCCGGGTTTCGAGCATGGAGCCGAGCGGCATATTGCTGAGGCAGCGGACGGTGGAGCTGCTGACATTGGCGCTGAGCGAGCCGCGCGGGTCGGCGTTTTTGAAAAGGTAGGCGACGGGATCGCTGATGAACATTTCATACCACATGCCGATGCCCATGGGGGCGCCCTCCTCGCTGTTCACCGCCTGGCTGCGGAGGTAGGTTTGGTCGAGCCGCAGGTCGAGGACGTGGCACTGGCCGAGCCAGTTCACGATCGGCCCGACGATGCCGAGCCGCGACCACAGGAAGTAAATCCCCGGCTCGTCGAGGACCGCGCGCACTTTGCCAAAGAGCACATAAACGTGGCAGCGCCCTTCCTCGACGATGGCGTAAACGCCGAAGGCGCGGAGGATGCCAAAGAAGACCGGCACGAGGATGAAGAGCCCGACAAAGGTGCCGCCGGCGTAGGTGAGGAAGTCTCTCATTGGGCGTCCTCCATGATGACCTGGCTGGCTTCCTTGAAAAGTTTGAGCCGCACGTTTCGTCGGTAGGCCGCGAGGGCGTCGGGGCCGCTGGCGCGCAGGGCGGTGAGCTGGCCGGCGAGCGCGCGCAGCGGTTCGACTTCGGCCTGGGCGTTGAGGGTTTCGATTTCGACGGCGCGTTTGGACTGCACGATTTTTTGATCCGCGGAAGCCTGCGCGAGCGAGATGTCGGAGCTGACCTGGTTGTGCGCGGTATTGATCGCGGCGAGCGCGCTTTCCACCTCGTGCGGCGGGTCGATGCCGGTGATGAGCGAGGCGTCGAAGGTGATGCCGTAGCGCGGGGCGGAACTGGCGCAGTCGCGGTCCATGTGCTCGTTGAGGGCGGAGAGGTTTTTGCGGAGGTCGTTGATGGAGATGCCGGCGACGCTGGCGATGGAATCGAAGGCGATGGGTTGCGGGGGGACTTTGATGGTCGTGTGGCAATTGGGGCAGTCGGCGTCGAAGCCGATTTTTGCGACGGCGGTCTCCAGACCTTTGCCGCAATTCGGGCAGGCAAATTTGAACGCAGGATCGGTGGGCGGCGCGGTAAAATTCGCGATGCGCTCGCGCAGGACGCTGATGAAGTAGCCCATGACGTGGACGATGGGCCGCTTCACGCCGAAGAGATACGCGTAGAGATTACTCTCGCAGACGCGGTAGCGGATCTGGCCGGTGAGTCCGGTGTCGAGCTGGTCCTTGGTCACGGCGCTGAGCTTGCTGCCGCCTTGGTTGGCGCTCGGGTCTTCCGGGTCGAAAGCCATGTTCAGCGTCTGCGTGGCCACGGTGACTTTATACACGCGCTCCCACGGCCATTTGAAATACGGGCCGCCCGGCGGGATCACGCGCACCTGCGGATAGCAGTAGCGCTCGCGCTCCTCGGGCTTCAGCGGCTCGGCGATGGGATCGTCGAGCGTGGTCTGGGTGCCGAGGCGTTCGGCGCGGCCGAAAATGGTTTTCACCGCGCGCTCGTTTTGATCCACGGTGTAAAGCCCGGCAACGAGGTAGCGGACAAGGAACCACGCCATGAAACCGAAGAGAAAGCCGATGAAGAGCATAAGCGTAGATGGGTTGCGCGAAGTGAGTTAGCGGTTTGGGGCGGGAAGGGAAGCCGGGAATGAGGGAGAAGGAACGATGGGGCAGTGCGCAGAGATGAAAATGTCGGTAACCACTGGCGAGCCTTCCCTTCGCTTTCCCTGCCACCTCACTTTTCGAAATTGTTTCGGATTTCGATATTCGGATTTCGAATTTTCCCGTAAATGTCTCCGCCCAATATGCGCGCGATTTTAGCACTCGAAGACGGTCGGTTTTTCCTCGGCGAATCCTTTGGCGCGACCGGCTCCGCGGTCGGCGAGGCCTGCTTCAATACCTCCATGAGCGGCTACCAGGAGGTGCTCACCGATCCGTCGTATCGCGGGCAGATCGTGGCCATGACCGCGCCGCAGATCGGCAACTACGGCGTAAACCCGCTCGATGACGAAAGCACCGCCGTCCACGTGCGCGGCTTCGTCATCGAGGAGCTGAGCCCGGTGGCCAGCAACTGGCGGTCGCGCGGGTCGCTCGACGAGTATCTGAAAACGTGGGGCATCCCCGGCATCCAGGGTATCGACACGCGGGCGCTGACCAAGCACCTGCGCTCGCGCGGCGCGATGCGCGGCTGCCTCACGACCGAGGACATCACGCCCGAGCAGGCCGTCGAGCGCGCGCGGCAGGCACCGCCGATGGCGGGCGCGGATTTTGTGAAAGAGGTCACGCCCGCCGCGGCCTACGACTGGGATCCCGAAGGCGTGCAAAGCCGCGCCTGGACGATCGTGAAAGGCGACGGCGCAAGCACGCAGGCGACAGAAAACGGCGAGGTCTTCGTGAAGCTGCCGCCGGTGAAGCATCGCATCGTGGCCTACGATTTCGGCATGAAGCGGAACATCCTGCGGCGCCTGCGGCAGGAGGGTTTCCAAGTCCGTGTCGTGCCCGCCACGACGAGCGCGGCCGACGTGCTGGCGCTCAAACCGGACGGCGTGTTCCTTTCCAACGGCCCAGGCGATCCGGCGGCGCTGACCTACGTGCATGAAAGCATCCGCGGGCTCATGGGTCGGACGCCGATCTTCGGCATCTGCCTCGGGCACCAGATGCTCGGCTACGCGTTTGGGGGAAAGACCTTCAAGCTCAAGTTTGGCCACCGCGGCGGCAACCAGCCCGTGAAAGATCTCGCCACCGGCAAAGTCACGATCACCTCGCAGAATCACGGGTTCGCCGTGGACGCGGACTCGCTGCCCGCCGACGTGGAGGTTTCGCACATCAACCTCAACGACCACACCGTCGAGGGACTGCGCCACAAATCGCTGCCGATCTTCAGTGTCCAATATCACCCCGAGGCCGCGCCCGGCCCGAACGACGCCAGCTACTTTTTCCCGCAATTTGCCAAGCTAATCGCCGACGCCCGCTAATTGTGGGATGGAGGTCCGCGAAAGATACGAAGAGCACAAAAGGCCAAATCGTTGCGGCAGTTGCTTCGCTCACCCACCGGGCGAGCCGGAAAAATTTCGTCAGCCGTTTGTTTCGTGCTTTTCGTGGACACTCCATCACCGCTTTTAGAAAGAACGGTTTTCATGCGGTTTTCATGGCGGGAATTTTTCAATCACGACCGGCATTGGGGAAACTCCGTAATTCCGTCCCCCATCCACGTCCTCATTTCGAGCGGCTCCATCGGTTCCCGAACCACGTCTCCGCGACGGCGAGGACCAGCGCGAGGATGACGAAGGCGAGCCAGAACTCGGAGCCGGTGCGCTCTTTCTGCAAAGCCGTGCGCAGGCTGTGCTCGGGCGACCAGCGGATGATTTGCGCGACGCCGTCGAAGACTTTGAGGTCGGCGGGCGAGAGCTCCTCCAGCCGGGACTCGGCAGGGTCGGACTGCGTGGCGAAACGCAGGGCCGGCACGGCGTCGTCGCCGATGCGGGCGTCGTAGACCCCGGCGATGTCGGTTTCGTCGAACTGGAGCAGCGGCAGCCCGGCTTGCAGCGTGACGCGGCGGAGGCTGGTGGCGTCTTTTTTCGCGCCGGGTTTCGTGATCGTCAGATCTTTGCCGAGCATCTCGGAGTCCATGACGTAGCTGAGTTTCGTGCCGACGCGCAGGTTGAGATGTTCGTCCTGTCGGGTGACGATCGCGCCGAGGATGCGGTGGATGAGCGGGACGAAAATCGGGCGGATGCAGAGGTCGTTCCACGCGCTGTCGGCGGTGCTGCTGAATTGGATCACGCGTCCGTAACCCCAGGTGCGCTCCATGACGGCGGGCTGGCCGTCCTCATATTTCAGGATGAGCGCGGGCGGGCCGATGTCGGGGCGCGGCACGTCGGACTTCGCGGGTTGGAGGAGGAAGGCGCGGTAGAAGTTAGCGGTGCCGAGCGTGCCGGCCGCGGGGTCTTTCCAGATCGAGACGATGGGGTGCTCGTAGTTCTTCGTCTGAAGGTGAAAGAACTTTTCCTGCTGCTCGGCCTCGCCGCGCGGCGGGCCGAAGGCCGCGGGCAAAAAGCCGCGCTCCGTGAAGAGCTGCTCGTTGTAAAAGGTGACGCTCATACGCCCGCCGGGAAAGACGATCAGCCCGCCGCCCGCGCGCAGGTACTTTTCCAACCCCGCCAGCACGACCTCCGGCACGTCGAGGACGTTGGCGAGCACGACGGCCTCGTAGTCGCTGAGCTTCGCGGTCTGGAGGTCTGCTGGGCTGATTGTCTTCGTCTTGATGTAATACTTTTCGCGCTGCTCCGGCGGCACGGGGACGAGCGCGTTGCGCAGGTAGAAAACCTCGCTCTCGCGCGGCTCGACGCCCGGATCGCCATCGACGAGCAGCACATTGATTTCGCCGATCACGCGCACGGCGACGGCCCGCTGGTCGTCGGCCGGATTGCGGTCCGCAGGGAGATGCGCGGTGACGGAGTGGAAGCCCGGATCGCGGAACTGCACGAAGAGCGAAAGGCGCTTCGACTCGCCCGGCGGGATCGACTCGATGCCCGCCTCGTCGCCCGGCGGCTCGGCGTCCACGCCGATGCTGACCTGCACGTTGCGCGCTTCCTCGACGCCGTAGTTCGCGACCTCCACCTCGAAGCGCACCGGCTGGTTCACCGGCGCGAGCGCGCTGCTCATGCGCAGGCCGGTCACGCCGAGATTGTGCTGCTCGCTTTCGCCCACGAGGACGAGCCGCGTCTGGATGTCCTTCTTCACCGAGTCGAGCAGCAGCCGCGTGTCGGCGAGTTGCTTCCAGCCTGCGGCCTGGCCGTCGGTGAGGAGGAAGATCTGTTTCACCGCGGTGGTCTGCCGCTGCATGACCTCGACCGCCTGCCGCAGCGCCGCCGGCAGCTCCGTGCCGCGGTCCGAGCGCTGCGCTGCGCGGATGACTTTCCGCGCGAGGGCAAAGTCGCGCGTCGGTTCGGGGATGACATTTTTTACCACGTCGGAAACCAGCCAAACCGCGACCGACGATCCGCTCGGGAGCGCGTCGAGAGCTTCCTCCGCGGCCTTCTGCGCCTTGTCGAATTTCGACGCCGCGCCGTCGCTCTGCGACATGCTGGCGGAGTGATCGAGCAGGATGATCGCCGCCTCATTGCTCCCGCCGAAGCCGCCGAAGCCGCCGAAACCGCCCTGCTTGAACGACGGTCGCGCCATCGCCAGCGCCAGCGCGATGAGCACGAGGCAGCGCAGAATGAGCAGGATGAGGTCTTCGAGCGTGAGCCGGCGCTGGTTCTTCTCAACGACGATTTTGAGGAACTTCATCGCCGCCCACAGCGTGCGCTTGATCCGCTTCTTCGCGAGCAGGTGGATGATGATCGGCGCCGCAATGCCGATGATGCCGAAAAGGAGGAGTGGGTTGAGAAAGGCCACGGGAGGTTCTTACCGCAGAGGCGCAGAGGACGCGGAGGGGCGCAGAGGGTTAGGCATGGAGGTCGGGAGGAGGTTCATCGTCGGGTGGTTTTTCGATGAGGTTGTTGACGACGCGGGTGATGCCATCGACGAGGCGCTCGACGTGAAAGTTGATGATCAGGCCGAGGCGAAGATCGGAGAGACGCAGGTAGGTCCGGAGTTTCGCTTTGTCGATCGCGGTGACTTGCTCCTTGGCTTTGAGGTCGATGATGACGCGCTGTTCGACGATCAGATCGAGCCGCAGGTTTGCGGACAGACGCACGCCTTTGTAACTCACCGGCACCGGGCGCTGCCGCTCGAATGCCAGTCCTCGCAAATGCAGTTCATGGCACAATGCCTCCTCATAAGGCTGCTCGATGAGCCCCGGTCCCAGTTCGCGATGCACTTCAATCGCGGCCCCGATTACCGCCTGTGTGATCTCATTTTCAGTCATAATCGCACTCTTTTACCGCAGAGGCGCAGAGGACGCGGAGGGGCGCAGAGGTGGAGGAAGGAAGGGTCGGAGCGCTGAGTTCTCGGCACCTTTCTCTGCGCTCCTCCGCGTCCTCTGCGCCTCTGCGGTTAAAAACAACCTATCCATACCGGTGCTGCCGCGTGGCGAGAAAGGCGCTGAGCACATCCGCCCACGGCTGGTCCGTGGAGATGCGCACGTAAGGGCAGCCCGCGCGTTCGCAGGCGAGGCGCATGCGGTCGAGGAAGGCGCCGAATTCCTCGAGGTAGCTTTTTCTCAACTCGGACGGCCGCGTGAGGATGCGCCCCTGGGCTTCGAGTCCCTCAAACTCGACGCTGCCTTGAAAGGGGAACGTCAACTCGAACGGATCGAGCACATGAAAGACGATGACCTCGTGCCCGCCGAAGCGCAGGTGCTGGATGCCTTGCGTGATTTTTTCCTCATCGTCCATGAGGTCGCTGATCAGGATCACGATGCCGCGCCGCTTCACCTGTCGCGCGATCTCGGTGAGCGCATTGGAGATGGCGGTCTGCTCGGTCGGGACGAACGCGGTGAGCATCTGGCAGATCTGGTGAATCTTCGCGAGGGAGTCGGTCCGCGGCTGGTACTCGCGCATCTTTGCGTCGAAAACGCCCACGGCCACGGCGTCGCGCTGGAGCAGGATGAGGTAGGCGAGGCACGCGGCGATGGTCCGCCCGTAGTCGAGCTTTGAGACTTTGCCCGACGCGTATTTCATCGACTCACTGCCATCGAGGAGCAGGTGCGCCACGTAGTTCGTCTCCTGCTCATACTGCTTGATGTAATAGCGGTCGCTCTTCCCCAGCACCTTCCAGTCGAGATGCCGGGTGTCGTCGCCGGGGACATACTCGCGGTGTTGCGCAAACTCGATGGCGAACCCGCGAAACGGCGACCGGTGCGCGCCCGCCATGTAGCCTTCGACCACCGATCGCGCCTGCAAGCCCAGATGCTCCGCGCTTTGGATGGCGACGGGATCGAGGAGCGTGTTTTCGGGAGACTTCGCAGCCATCAGTTCGGTTCGGCTTCGAGAGATTCGGGGAGCGCGATGAGTTCGCTGCCGGCAAAGTCCGTGCGCCGAGACGCACGGTAACTAGATCTTGTCCTACACTTGGCGCACTTGACGGAAAGGAGCACCAACGGTGCGCAGACAAGCCAGCCCAGGGCAACGCCCTGGGATCCTCGACCAACAACACAACCAGCCCTGAAAGGGCGGCACACGTTGTCGCGCCCTTTCAGGGCTGGGTTCTTGTCTATCCAGAACCCAGGGCGTTGCCCTGGGCTGGCTTGTCTGCGGGCCTTTGGCCCTCCGGCAGTCGGCCGCTTCGCAAGTGCGTGACGGGTGCAAACAAGGGTCAGCTCGCCTGCTCGTCCTGCGCGGCGCGCTCCTTCAGCCGGCAGATCAATGCCTCGCTGTCCGCCATCTCCTGCTCGATTTCCTCCGGCGTGGCGGAACGCAGAAACCCAACTCCCGTCGTGGCCAGCAATGGTTCCGGTTTGTAACGATGAACCGACTTCAAAGCTGACTCCGCGAGGTCCTCCGCCGTCAGGTGTTTCAGCAGATCGAGTCGTAGTTTCATCGGCCATAACCATGCGTTCGCGGCGGGCTTTCGCAAGGCTCCGTTCAGCGATCCTGCGGGATCTTTTCCAAAATCATCCGCGTGATGTCGTCGCTCGTCACGCCTTCGCTTTGCGCGGCGAAATTCGGGATGATGCGGTGGCGCATGATCGACGGCGCGACCGCCGCTACGTCGGCGCAGCTCACGTAGATTTGTCCGCGCACGATGGCGTGCGCTTTCGCCGCCATGATGAGGTTTAGCGAGGCGCGCGGGCCGGCACCCCAGGCCAGCCATTTTTTGCAAAAATCCAGCGCCTGCGGACTCTTCGCGCGCGTCGCGGCCACGATCTTTTGCGCATACTCGAAGACATGATCCGCCACCGGCATCCGCCGCACCACGCCCTGAAGATAGGTGATGTGATCCAACTCCATGATCGCCCGCGGCGTGCCCGCGCCCGCGCCCGTCCCGCGTTTCATGATCTCCAGTTCTTCCTCCTTCGAGGGGTAGTCCACAAAGATCATGAACATGAACCGGTCGAGCTGCGCCTCGGGCAGCGGATAAGTGCCCTCCTGCTCGACGGGGTTCTGCGTCGCGAGGACGAAAAAGGGCTCGGGCAGTTTGTGGCTCACGCCGCCCACCGTCACGCGCCGCTCCTGCATCGCCTCGAGCATCGCGGCCTGCGTTTTCGGCGGCGTGCGGTTGATCTCGTCCGCCAGAATCACGTTCGCGAAAATCGGCCCGTTGAGGAACTTGAACTCCCGCTCGCCGGTCTGCGGATTCTGATAGATGACCTCCGTGCCCGTGATGTCGCTCGGCATCAGGTCGGGCGTGAACTGGATGCGCTTGAACGACAGATTGATCGTCTGCGCCAGCGTGGAGATGAGCAGCGTTTTCGCCAGCCCCGGCACGCCCACGAGCAGCGCGTGACTCCGCGTGAAAATCGCGATCAGCATTTCGTCGATCACCTTGTCCTGTCCGACGATGACCTTCGCGAGCTGATGCTTGATCAGCCCGTGCGCCTCCTTGAAATACGCCACCGCCTCGACGTCATCTTCCTTGAAAGTGGGTGCGTCCGAGTCGGGCGCGGGTGCGGTGGGTTCCTCGGCGGGCGGCGTGGCGGCAGTGCTCATGGTGGGTTGAAAGGCGGGGGCTGAGGCAGTAGTGGGGCGCGCCACTACAACACGCCCGCTCGCCCCTTGCCAACCGAGAACCCCACGCCGCCGTCAATCTTTGCGGAAATTGAATCCGCGCTCCCCGCCCTCCGCATCTACGGAGCGGCCGGCTTCGGCGCGTTCGGTTGGGCCATGGGCTGGCTGCTCGAAACCGCCGCCCGCCCCTGGGTTCCGCTCTGGTTCTGCGGCGGCCTGCTCATTGACAATGCCGACCGCCTCCGCCGCGATCCCGCCGACGCCGTCAACGTCCCCGCCCGCACCGCCGCCAGCGCCCGCTACCGCACCGCGAGCCGCATCGCGCTCACCCTCGCCGCATTGCGTCCTCATCGGCCTGCCCGTCGCCCGGCGCGCGCGGGGTTCAGATGCACGGAGTCGCACGCCGTCACGAGGCAAGCCCCGCTGCGCCCGTCGATGTGCTGCGCTTTGTAACGCCCGCCAAAGAGAGGTCCGCGCCGCCGATGCCGGCGGTTGAACCGCGCCTGCATCCTCGATGCGAAGGGGTCGGGGCAGGGCCTCGGCAGTTCCGGCCAGGTCACCAAAGGGTCAATCGTAAGCCCTGACCCCTTGCGCTCCCTCCAGCGCGCGCCCGGCTGAGGAACGCCGGCGGCTTTTTGCTGGCAAAGAAGCGGCCGTGGCGCAGATTCCCCGCCACCATGCGCCTCCTCCTGCTCCTCCCGCTGCTTGCCCTGAATGCGCACGCTTTTTCGCCCGAAGAACTCCAGCTCTCCGTGGAAGCGCGCGGGGTGCTGGCGCATTCCTGCACGAAATGCCACGGCCAGCAGAAGCAGAAGGGCGGGCTGCGCCTCGACACGAAGGAAGCCGCGCTCAAGGGCGGCGACGACGGCGCGGTGCTCGCGCCGGGAAAGCCGGCGGAGAGTGAACTGCTGCGGCGTGTGGCGCTGGCCAAGGGCCACGAGGACGCCATGCCGCCAAAGGACGGGCCGCTCGATGGGCGCGACTTGGAGACGCTGCGCAAGTGGGTCGCCGCCGGGGCGCCTTGGCCGGACGGCCAAACGGCTGGCGTGGTTTTCCAGCGCGCGCCGATCGCGCCGCGGAAGCCGGAGTTTCCGGCGGGCACGGACGATCTTGCAAACCCGGTGGACAAGTTCGTGGCGGGATATTTCCGCGAGCGCAAAAGGGCGTGGCCGCAGCCGGTGAACGACCTCACTTTTCTGCGCCGCGCGTCGCTCGATCTGCTCGGGCTGCTGCCGAGCTGGAACGAGGTGCAGGCCTTTTCCGGCGACCGCGCGGGGGCCGTGAAGGCGCTGCTGGAGCGTCGCGACGACTACGCGGCGCACTGGTTCACGATGTGGAATGACGCGCTGCGCAATGACTTCGCCGGCACGGGCTTCATCGACGGCGGGCGCCGCCAGATCAGCAAGTGGCTCTTCGCCGCGCTGCGCGACGACAAGCCGTTCGATGCTTTCGCGCGCGAGTTGATCGCGCCGGAGTCGCCGGACTCGGACGGATTCATCAAAGGGATCGTCTGGCGCGGGACGGTGAGCGCGGGGCAGACGCGGGAGCTGCAGGCGGCGCAAAATCTGTCGCAGGTTTTCCTCGGGCTGAACCTCAAGTGCGCGAGCTGCCACGACTCGTTCATCTCCGACTACAAACTGCGCGACGCCTACGCGCTGGCGGCAGTCTTCGCGGACAAGCCGCTGGCCATCTCGCGCTGCGACAAGCCGACCGGCGAGGAGTCGGGTCCGGGCTTTTTTTGGCCGGAACTGGGGACGGTCGATGCCGCCAAGCCGCGCGCGGAACGGCAGAAGGAGCTGGCCGCTTTGCTCACGAAAAAGGAGAACGGGCGGCTCGCGCGGGTGCTCGTGAACCGGCTGTGGGCGGCGAGCTTCGGGCGCGGGCTGATCGAGCCGGTGGACGCGATGGACAACGCGCCGTGGAGCCGCGATTTGCTCGACTGGCTGGCGTGGGACCTCGCGGAAAACGGCTGGAACGTGAAGCGCACGCTGGCGCTGATCGCGACCTCGCGCACCTACGCGCTGCCCGCCGTGGGGGTGGCGGATGTCGAGTCGCTCGGCAAGGCGTCGTTCGTCTTTCAAGGCCCGGTCGTGCGCCGGCTCAGCGCCGAGCAGTTCGCCGACGCCGTGAGCCAGGTGGCCGCGCCCCTTTACACGAAAAGCAGCCTCGCCCAGGACGCGGGACTGGCGAAAGGCGCGGCGTGGATCTGGCACAGCGAGGGCGACGCGCCGGCGGAGAATTTCCCGCTCGGCAAACGCTACCTCCGCACGACGGTGACGCTCCCGCCGGGCAAGGTCGAGAAGGCCGCGGTGTTGGCGACGGCGGACGACGGCTTCACGCTGCATGTGAACGGACGCGAGGCGATGTCCGGCACGAGCGTCGAGGTGGCGAAACGCGCGGATGTCACGGAGTCCGTGGCCGGCGCGGAAAAGCTGACCATCGCGGTCGAGGCAAACAACGCGAAGCCGGGCGCGGCCGGGTTGCGACTGGCGCTGGCGGTGATGATCGCCGGGCACGCGGAACCGTTCATCGTGGAGACGAACCCCGCCTGGCGCACGAGTGACGTGCCGGAGGCCGACTGGGAGAAGCCCGGCTTCGACGACCGCGCCTGGCCGCTGGCGGTCGAGCCGAAACCGGACCCCGCCTGGGCGAGGGTCCGCGAGTTCCGGCTCACCTTCGAGCAGCCGCCCTTCGTCCGCGCCGCCCTCGTGCAAAACGACGAGCTGCAAACCGCGCTCGGCCGCCCGATGCGCGACCAGGTGACGATGAGCCGCGCCAGCCAAGCCACCCTGCTCCAAGCTCTCACCCTGACCAACGGCCGCACCTTCGCCGCCACCCTCGACAAAGCCGCCAAAGACTGGGACACCCGCATCTCCGACCCCCACGCCCGCCTCACCGAAATCTACCGCACCACCCTCCTCCGCACCCCCCGCCCGGAGGAACTCTCCTTCGCGACCTCCGCCACGAGCGACCTACTGTGGGCCATCGTCCTCCAGCCTGAATTTCAACTCATCCGCTGAGGCCATGCTGAGAGGCACGATCGCTCGATTCTGTGCCGCTTCGCCGATCATTAGTTAGGCGATTTTCAGAGCAATCTCCCGCCTCCGAGACGATGAACTCGTGTGCCGTGTCTTCGACTACATTTTTCAGACACGGATGAGCTTCAATCCTGAACTCGGCGACCAAGACTGCTCGTCATTAAACCCGTCGGAAGCGGCGGTTTGGTATTGCTTCGACGTGGATTCGGAAATCGTGAACGGCGGCTTTAACCAATATTTCTTCAACAAGAGCACTCGACCGGTCGAACCGGTGCTGCGCGCTTACGCACTCGTGGGTGCCCAGGACCAGGCCCGGTTGTTCGGCCGGGCGGTCGTTGAGCGAGCCCATGTGGCCGAAGCACATGAGCGTGCGCGGTCTGCAGGCGAGAAGGACGCCTGCCAAGAGGTTGGCCGCTTTCTCAGCATAATACACCGACAACCCACTGAACGAGCTGGATACCGCATATTACCAACTGCCGCCGAAGATCGATGACATTCTAATCGCCGATCTTCGCTCTCACCCCGATGAGTTCGCGTGCCAACCAATCGCCTGACCCGCTTCAGCGAACCGCTCCGGGCGTCACTGCCGTGATGGGAACTTAACCGTCGCGCCTCGTCTCTTGCGTTCGGAAACGTGCAAAGGTAATCTGCCCCCATGACCGACAAACAAGCCGTAATCGACGCCCTCAACAGGCTGCCGGAGGTCGCATCGCTCGAAGAAATTACCGAGGAATTGCACATCATGGCAGCCATCCGGCGCGGACGTTCTGATATTGCCGCCGGTCGCTCCAAGAGCCATGCGGAGGTCGAGCAACTTGTGGATTCTTGGGCGACGGCATGGGCTTCAAGGTAATCTGGTCCGACACGGCGATTGCAGACCTCCATGACATCTGCACCTACATCGGCCACCACGACCCGCAAGCTGCGGGACGGATGGGCCGGGGTATCCTCGGCCACGTCCAAATTCTCGCATCGTGCCCGTTTATCGGTCCAACGTATCCGCGAGGCTCGCGTGGTTCATTGCGGGAGATTGTTTTCCGCTCCTATCGCATCTTCTATGGTGTATCTGATGCGTCCCGAAGTGTGGAGATTCTCCATGTCTGGCACGGTGCCCGCGAGGAACCCACATTTTAGTCTCTTCCAGTGCCTAACCTAACCAACGCCGCCCATCCCATGAACCGCCGCCACTTTCTCCACACCCTCTCCGCCGCTGCGCTCGCCACCGCCGCGCCACGCCGCGCTTTTGCCGTGGGGAAAAAAGCGCGCGCGACGGCGGATAGCGTGATCCTGCTGTGGATGGCGGGGGGCATGCCGCACACAGAGACTTTCGACCCGAAGCGCTGCACACCTTTCACGCCGGGCGTGGCGCCGGCGGACATCCTCTCGACTTTCGAGGCGAAGCCGACCGCGCTCGACGGCGTCTCCATTTCCGAAGGGCTGGAGGAAATCGGCAAGGTGCTGGACCGCGGCACGCTCATCCGGTCCCACGTCCTCGCCGACCTCGGGAAGATCCTGCACACGAAGCATCAGTATCACTGGCACACCGGCTACGCGCCGCCGCAGAGCGTGGCCGCGCCGCACATGGGTGCGTGGATCGCGCGCGAAATGGGGCCGCGCAATCCGGTGATCCCGCCATTCACGGTCATCGGCCAGCGCTTCAACATCGTCGAAAAGGAGGAATTGAAGGCGTTTCACAGCGCCGGCTTTTTCGGCAGTGATTTCGGGCCGTTCATCATCGAGGACCCGACCGCCGCGCTCGACACCGTGCGCCCGCCCGCCGGGATGACGCCCGAGCGTTTCACCGCTCGCCAGGCGCTCTACCGCGAGATGCTGAAGACGAGCGGCTTTGCGGAAAAGGCGGGCGACTTCCAGCAGGAGGCGCTGCTGCGCTCGATGGAGCAGGCTTACGCGCTGCTCCGTTCGCCCGAGGCGGCGGCATTCGATTTGAAACTCGAACCCAAGGAAAGCTACGACGCCTACAACACCGGGCGCTTTGGCCAGGGCTGCCTGCTCGCCCGGCGACTCGTGGAGGCGGGCGCGCGTTTCATCGAGGTGACGAGCGATTACGTTCCGTTCGAGGGCTGGGACATGCACGCCGACGGTCACGACCGCGCGGCGAAGATGAAAGCGCAGATTGACCGGCCCATCGCGCAACTCGTGCGCGACCTCGACCAGCGCGGCCTGCTCGACCGCACGCTCATCGTGCTCGCCACCGAGTTCAGCCGCGATGCGATGGTGGAGGGCATCGCCGAAGGGACCATCGAGATCAGCGCCGACCTGAAGAAACAGCCGGCGAAGCTGACCGAGATGAAGCAATACGGGCTGCACCGGCATTTCACCGGCGCGAGTTCGGTGCTGATGTTTGGCGGCGGCGTCAAACGCGGCCACGTCCACGGCCGCACCGCCGACGAGCGCCCGTGCAGCGCCGTGGAGAAACCGGTGAGCATCGCCGACCTGCACCAGACGATTTACCACTGCCTCGGCATCGACCCCGAGACGCACTACGAGATCGAAGCGCGCCCGTTTTACACCACGCCGGATGGCAAAGGTGTGGCGGTGAAGGATGTGCTGGCGTGATTGAGCGATAGTTCCGGTCTTTCGAGGACTCGGCGGCGGCGCACGGGAAGCAAGGGGTCAGAGATTACGATCGTCCACTCGCGATTTCAGCAGGGCCGACATCGGTCTGTCTGCTAGGAATTTGCTTTCACGCCCGCCGCGCCGGGCGTCGGTGCGCTCGAAAGGCTGGGCCTTGAGCACATGGGAGCGCTCGGCCTGCATGGCCTCGTTGACGAGCCGGCGGAGGCCCTCGGCAAAGCCGTCGGAACCTTCGTCATTGAGGAGTTGCAGCACGGATTGGAGGAGTTGAGGATGATTGAGGCGGGTCATGTGTGGTTTTGGTTTGGTGTTTTCGAGAC
>CAIQUL010000327.1 GCA_903874975.1 uncultured Chthoniobacter sp.
GAACCCGCGCTCCGCCACGCCACAGGAAATCTGCCGCGCCATCGGCGAGGTCGCCCCGCGGCAGGAGTGCATCGCCGTGCGCGATCTCCCCGCCGCGCTCCGCATCGCCGAGTCCATGGGCCGGCGGGTCCTGCTCACCGGCTCCCTTTTTCTCGTGGGCGAAGCGCTCGCGCATTTCCAAGCGCGTGGGACGCTGGAGGTCAGCGCGCAGTAGCGGCGGGAAATAAACCCGCGTATCAGCCTGCGGGATCGAACACGTGAGCGTGATTTTTGGTGCGGGATGAACCATCAAAAACGGCGTCATCCTCAGCCGGGATCATTCCGTCACCGGCGACTCCACGGGGTCCTTCGACTCCGCTCAGGATGACCCGCGTTCCTCTGGATCTTGGCAGCGGAGCGCAGCCAAGTAGCTGCGGCTTGTGATTGCCCCACGGCTCCACAAACTCCGCGTCATGAAAATCCCGAAGTCACACTCTTCGGAGCGTTTTCCAAGTCCGAAGCAACTACCGACCGCCAAGCGCGACCTAGTTCTTTCCCCTCCGCCCGGATTTTTCGCCCGCTTCCACACGCCGGCACTTGCCACCGCGGACAACCGCTTCCCAGCCCCTTCCTTTCGCGACCCGGCAGGCATCATCGAATAACTTTCTTCCCACCATGCCCATGAAGCCACGCCAAATCACCTACCTCGCCACATTCCTCGTCGCGGTGCTGCTGGCCCGCTCGCCCGGGTCGGCTGCGCCCACGCCGAAAGGAGCGCGGATCGATCTCACCAAGTCCAAGCCGGACCAGACGAACAACAGCTATAACCTCGGGCCGACGGGGGCGCTGGGTTGGATGTATGTCGAAAGCGGGAAGACCGAAGAGGCGCGGCGGACTCTGGTTACCACCGTCGAAAAGGGTTCGCCCGCCGATGGCAAGCTGGAGGTGGGTGACGTGATCCTCGGCGTGTTCGGCCAGCCTTTCACCACGGATGCGCGCCGGACCTTTGGTCTGGCCATCGGCCGCGCCTTCATCGCCTCCACCTGCGCCCGCAACCGCGGCAACTCCGGGTTCACGTAAAGCACCAGACGTGTGCGCGTTCCGCTGGCGGGGGCGGTGCGGATGGGGTGGACATGGGCGGGGTTCGGGCTCGCCATCAGATGCACGATGGCGCGGCGGAAATGAAGCGGACGAGGAAGCGGGTGAAGGCCCGGCGGGCGGGCGTGAGGCCGCGGACGAAGCGGACGAAGGGGCTGATTTGCGCGCGGTGATGGGCGAGGTAGCGGACGAGCGCGAGCGGGCGGGGCCGCTGGGCGGCGAGGTCGAACCACTCAGCGAACGGCACGGGCAGCGGCTCGCGCGCGGAGTCGCTGATCGCGCGCACGGCGAGCAGCGGCACCCCGGCGCGCGCGCCGGCGGCGGCGATGGCGGCCGTTTCCATGTCCACGCCGAGCGCCCCAGTGGCGCGGGCGAGCGCGGCTTTTTCTGCGACGCTCTCCGCCGGCAGCGGCTGGCTGGTCAGCGCACCGAAGGAGGCGCGGGCCTCGCCGGCGAGCAAGGCGCGACACTGCGCGACGAGCGCGGGCGCGGAGACATTCGTGGCGATGAGCAGGTCGCCCGTGGCGAGGCGCGGATCGAGCCCGCCGGCGAAGCCCGTGCTGAGCAGCAACCGCGGGCGGTGCGCGGCCAGCAATGCCGCCACGTGCTCCGCCGCCGCGGCGGGACCGACCCCGGTGTGCGCGAGGAGCACTTCCTCCGGGCCCACATTACCGAGCAGACTCCGGCCCGGCCCCACGGTGCGGGCCTGCCGCAGGAGGTGGCGAAAGTCCCGGCTTTCCTGCGGAAGGGCAAAGGTGACGGCGATCATGGCGGCAGCGTCGCAACGCAACCGCCGTCGGGCAATGCCTCATCCCAATTGCGGCGATGGATGAAAAACGCAGAGACGCCGAGGAGGGTGGCAAAGTCCGCTGCTGAACAAGCTCACGCAGCAGGTGAGCATTTCCGTGCCCACGATTGCTCCGGAACTCTGAATCTCTGCGTCTCTGCGTTGAAAATTCCCGTCACGGTGCGGAGGCGGTTGAAAAAACGATGGGGCCGGTCTTCTTCTTTTCCTGCTCCAGCTCCTTTCACTTTCCAGAGAAGAAGATGAAGGAGGTGCAGAAATGGGCATCCGAAGGCCTTTCAACAGGCTGTTCCGAGGCTCATGGATGCAGCCCGGAAAGAAAATGGGTGGTCAGCGGAAATGCGCCTCGTTATGCTCCTTCGCCTTCCGCCGACAACGTTCCATGCTTCCCGACCGCCGCTTATTGATCGCCGCCCTCGTGTGCTCTGCAGGCCTCCTTTGGACCGGCCTGCCGACCCGTGCGCAGGCCCCGGCACCGCCCGCGAAAGCGCTCGACCGTGACCACCAGGCCAAGCTCGATGCGGATCAGTTGGTGGCCGACGGCAAGTATCTCGAGGCGGCCGCGGCGTACGAGAATATCCTCAAAAACTTTCCCGGCTCCCCGTTTGGGCCGGAGGCCATGCTCCGGGCCGGCGCGGCTTATGTGAGCGCCGGAAAATTCGAGCAGGGGCTGGCCATTTACCAAAATGTCGTGGCGGACAAGAAGTCCACGCCGGAGATCGTCCAAATCGCCGGTGGCCTCGTGCCGCAGGCGCTGGTCGCCAAGGCTGTCCAGCTCAAGGAACCGGAGCGGAGCAAGGTGCTGAACGAGGCGCTCAAGGCCTTTGACCTGCATCTCGCGAAATATCCGACTGGCGAGGAGATGGAAGCCACGCTCTATGCCAAGGGGATGGCGCTTTTCCAGGTCGCCCGTTACGCCGATGCGGGAGGGGTGCTGCTCTCGATCATGCGGAGTTTCCCGAACAGTCCGACCGTGGCCGACAGCCAGTACCTGCTGGCGCTGATCAATGCCACGGTGGCCGCCGAGACCGCGAAAAAGCCCGGCGGCGAGAAAACGTCCGCAGCGCAGTTTGCGGAAGCGGAGCGGCTGCTGCGGGAAATCCTCTCCCGGCGCCCGAATCTCGCCCTGGCCAACGACACGCAGTTTCAAATCGGGGAGCTGCTTTTCAGCCGCGCCAGCGGGACCGCGGATCCGGCCCGGCGCACCGCGGGGTTCTCCCGAGCCATCGAGGCCTACCGCAGCGTAATCCCCAAGGACCAGCTCCTCGCGCAGCAGCAGCAGTGGGTGGCCAGCCTCACGGCCGGCGTGAGTCTCCCCCAGCAAGATCCCGCCGTGCTCAAGGCGCGGAAACGCCAACTCGACCGGGAGCAGGGCAAACTCGCCGAGATCAAGCAGCGCCCCGATCAGGCGGTGATGGCGAGGATTCGCTCCGGCCAGGTTTTTTCCCTCCTAGGGAAACACGACGAATCGCGGGTGCTGCTGAGCCATCTCGAACAGGCGGGCAGCCTCACCGAACCGGACCAGCAGAAGCTCGTGCAATACTACATCGCCCGCAGCTACGCGGCGCAGAAGCTGGCCGCCAAGGCCGAGGAAAAATACCAAGCCTTCCAGACGGCGCACAAAGCCGACCCGATCGCGCAGGATCTCCCGCTGTTGCTGGCGGGGATTTTCCTCAGCGAAGACCCGAAACTGAAGGACCCGGTCAAGGCCGAGGAATATCTCAAGCAGGCGAAGGAAATGTATCCGGGCGGCGCGATGGGCGACGCCGCCACGCTCATGCAGGCCCAGGTGTGGATGCAGGAGAAGAAGTATGACGATGCCCTCAAGGTGCTCAACGAAGCGCTGGCGAAAAGCCCATCCGTGGACGCGGAATTTTTTCGTGCCACGCTTTACGCGCAGACCGGCAAAACGGCGGAGGCCATCGCCGGATACAAAAAAGTCCGCACCACCTATCCCGGCCTGCCGCAGGCGGAGCAGGCGCATTTCCAGGTCGCGCAACTCCTAGGCGCGAAGGAACCGAAGGCGGCGATCAGCGAATTCCAGTCGTTTGTCGCCAAATTTCCCGAGAGCACCCTCCTTCCTGCAGCCCTGTTTGAAGTCGGAAAAATGCAGAAAGCCAGCGGTCAGAAAGACGCGGCGCTGGCCACTTTCAAATCACTCGCCACGCAGTATCCGAAGAGCGCGCCGGCACCCTTCACGTATTTTGAACGGGCGAAAATCCTCAACGACAACCAACAACTCGACGAGTGCGCCGCCGTCCTCCGGGAACTCGTCGCGAACTACCAGGACAACGCCCCGCTGGCCTATCAGGCCTACGATTTCATCGGGCAGATCCATACGAGCCGGAAGAAAAACGAGGAAGCAATCGCGGCCTACGAGGAATTCGCCGGAAAATTTTCCCAAGCCCCGCAGGCTGCCGAGGCGCTGCTCAAACAGAGCACCCTCTGGAAAGCGGCCGCGGAGGGAATCGGAACGTACGTCACCCTCGGGGAGAGCCAGCGCGCCGAGTGGAGGGCCCATCTGGACAAGAGCGCTGCCGCCGCCGAGCGCGTCTTGGAAAAGTACCCGGAAAGCCCGTTCGTGGCGCTCGCGCTCAAAAATCTGCTGGCCATCCAGCGCCTCGAGCAATCGCTGAAACTCAAGACGCCCACCGCCGTGGAGAAATTCTTCACCGACCTCGCGACGAAGTATGGCGGCAAACCCGCCACCAAGACCAAGATCGCCTTCACCCACGCCGCCTTCACTTTCGAGCAGGATAAGGCGAAAGCCTTTGCCCAGATGTCCGCCACCTACGACAAGGCGCAGAAGTTTGCCCCGGACGACCTCGATCTTTATGGCCTCGCGCTGATCGACGCGAAGAAGTTCGACGAGGCCATCGCGGTCTATGAAAAGCTCGCCCTCGATTACCCGCTGCCGGCCTCCGGGAAGGCCCCGCGCGACATCCAGGAAGCGCAGGCCATCAGCTTGTTCGGCCTCGGCAAGGCGCTGCAGGAGAAGGGCGACAAAGAAGGCGGCGCGAAGAAGTTTGCGGAGCTGGAAACGCTCTACCCGTGGTCCACAAAAATGCTCGAGGTCCAATACGGCATCGCCCTCGATCTGCACGACAAGAAGGAGGACGACAAAGCGGAAACCCGCCTCCGCGATGTCATCAAGTCCCCGCTGGCCAACGCCGAACTCCGCGCCAAATCCATGCTCCTCCTCGGCCGGATTTTCGAAGACACCAAGCGCTATGCCGAGGCCATCGACAACTACGTGAAGATTTCCGTTTTCTACGAAGGAATAGACCGCATCGCCGCGGAGGGTCTCTGGCGCGGAGCCCAGCTCCTCGAACGCCAGGCCAGCGGTGAAATCCCCATGCCGACGCCCGTGCCCAAGCCAACGGCCCCGCCCAAACCAGATGCCGTTCCCCCAAAAAAATAGTCCCGCACTGCCCATGCGCCCCCGCCTCCTCGTCCTCCTCCTCGCCACCGCCC
>CAIQUL010000328.1 GCA_903874975.1 uncultured Chthoniobacter sp.
AGCGGCAACTGAGCCAACTGCCTGGGGATTTCGAGAAGATCGCGCCGGAGGAACTGACGAGTATTTTCACCATCTCGACCGCGCTGGCGACGGTGCAGTCGATCAATCTGCAGCGGCGCACCGAGGATCTGCGGCAGGGCGCGAGCGGGTTCAGCGCGAGCGGGCTGGCCATGCAGGGGACGGGCCCCGGCTACAGCGGGAGCTTGAACGGCGGCGTGGCGGGACCGCGCGGCCAGGAGAGTAAGGAGCTGAAAGCGGTGGCACCGGAGGAGAAGAAGTGGGGCGCGTTCGTGACGGGCGTGGGTGAATGGGTGGATGTGGGCGGCGACGGCAACGCCCGTGGCTACGACATCACGACCGGCGGCTTCACCCTCGGCCTCGACTACAAGGTCACCCCGAACTTCGCGGTCGGCATCAGCGCCGGCTACGCCGGGACCGCCGCCGACCTGAACGACGGCGGCGCCGTGCGGGTCAACGGCGGCAAGCTCGGGCTGTATGCGACTTATTTCACCGGTGGTTTCTACGTGGATGCGGCGCTGGCCGGCGGTTTCAACAGCTACGACACCGAGCGTGCCGGGCTGCAAGGCCAGGCCCGCGGCTCGACCGACGGCGGGGAATTCAACGCGCTCTTCGGCGCGGGCTACGACTGGAAGATCGGGGCGCTGAGCATCGGGCCGACGGCGACCTTCGCCTACACGCTGGTCGGGATCGACGGATACACCGAGACCGGCTCGCTGGCCCCGCTGAACATCCACGGGGACAACGCCGAGTCCGTGCAGACGACCCTCGGCTTCAAAGCGAGCTACGACTGGAAAGTGGGCGGCGTAATCATCCGGCCGGAAATCCGCGCGGCCTGGCTGCACGAATACGGCGACCGCAGCTACGGGCTGAACGCCAGCTTCGCCAACGGCGCGGGCCACAACTTCCTGGTCCACGGCCCGACCCTCGGGCGCGACAGCCTGCTCCTCGGGGCGGGCTTCGCCATCCAGTGCAGCGACCGCTACTCGACGTATTTCTACTACGACGGCGAATTCGGCCGCAGCAACTACGACCGCAACGCCGTCTCCGGCGGCGTCCGCATCGCGTTCTGAGGAAGCGAAGAGACAGGCCATCTATCTCCTGCCGCGAACTCCCCGGCGCCAACCCGCTCAAGGACGTCCTCGATGCCGACCTCCTCGCCCAACTCCTCGCCCTGAACCAACAGGTCGCCGCGAAGCTCGATCGCACCGAACCCGTCACCGCCCCCGGCATCCCCGCCGACTGCCCGCAGCCGGAAACCCTCCTCACTGAAGACGGCATCCGCCCGGCGCGGTGATCGGCTGCGCCCCTGCCAGAGCGCATCGGCTCTGGCGCGGTCGTTTTGGCGGTGAGGGATAACCAATCCTGCGGAACCCGATTCGCCCGTCGCGAGTCGAAGTTTGTCCTGCAACGTGGCGCGCGGAGCGCCGCTATCCACCCGTCTCCTCGCGGTATCGCTTCGCGCGGCGGCTCGATGAAACCGCGGAGAACCTCCGCTTCGATCGCGGCCCGCACGTTTCCTGCGCCAACTGCGGGCTGCCCTCCTCCGTCGGCAACGTCATCAAGGACGAAGCGAACCTCCTCGTCGCCCGCGCCGAGTTGTTCCGCCAGCGCTGCGCAATCGAGGTCCGCGACCTCGCCGCCGGCCGGATCTAGCGCGCCCGCGTTCCCGCCGACCCGATCTTCAAAAGCCTCGCCGACGCCGGCCTCACGCCGCGCCGGCGGCGGCCAGCGACTCGCTGTGCAGGTCGCCGCTTTTGCCGAAGGTCTCGGCCACGCTCGGGACGTGCGAGGGCTCGCTGCTGCTGAGCACGTCGTTGTCGCCGCCGTTGCCGTTCTTTTCGCGGGTGCTGAATTTCACGCCGACCAGCTTTGAGACGCCGTGCTCCTCCATGGTCACGCCGTAGAGTGCGTCGGCGCGGGCGATGGTGCGCTTGTGGTGCGAGATGACGATGAACTGCGACTGGCCGACGAAGCGGTCGAGGATTTTGATGAAGCGGTTGATGTTCGATTCGTCGAGCGGCGCATCCATTTCATCGAGCACGCAGAAGGGCGCGGGCTTCACCATGTAGATCGAGAAAAGCAGCGCGACCGCCGTCATGGTGCGCTCGCCGCCGCTCAGCAGGGTGATCGTCTGGAGCTGTTTGCCGGGCGGCTTGGCGATGATGTCGATGCCGCTTTCGAGCGGGTCGCTATCGTCGGTCAGGAGCAGGTTCGCTTTGCCGCCGCCGAAGAGTTCCACGAACATTTCCGAGAAGTTCACGCGGATCTTCTCGAAGGTCTCGGCGAAGAGCGTCTTGGTGGTGTTGTTGATCTTCGCGATGACGTCGAGGAGTTCCTGCTTGGAGTTCGTGAGGTCTTGGTTCTGCTTTTCGAGGAAAGCATGGCGCTGCTCGAGTTCGTCGTATTCCTGGATGGCGTCGAGGTTCACCGGCCCCATCGAATCGAGCCGCTGGTCGAGTTCGCGGACCATCGCGTCGATGCGCTCCCAGTCGATGGCGAAAGCGTCTTCGACCGCCTCGCCGCGTGGCGCGGACGCCTCGTCCGCCGTCTGTCCGGCGGGTGCCCCGCCCGCCGAATCTGCGCTCTCAGAATCAGCGAGCGGGGCGCTCGCTTCACCATCGGCGGACGGGGCGTCCGCGCCACGGGTCTGGCGTTTCGCGTGGTCGCGAATGGCCACGCGCAAGCCGTGGAGGTCGCGCTCAAAGGTCGTGAGATCGAGTTGGTAGCGCTTCTGGATGTGCTCGGTCAGCGCGGTGAGCTTCATCTCGTATTGCGTGTGCTTGACGTCGAGGCGGCTGCGCTGGTCGTGCGCTTCGGTGAGCTGGTGGCGCAGCACGCGCAGGCCGTTGGCGAGTTCCTCGACGGCCGACGCCATCCCGGCGCGCTCTTCGAGCAGCGCGGCCAGGGCGCTTTCGCCTTCGCCGACCTGCCCGCGCAGGCGTTCGAGATTCGTTTCGATCTCCGCGTTCTCCGCGAGCATCGACTCCGCGCGCTGCTCGTAATTGACGATGTCCTGTTTGCGCGCGGCGATCAGCTCGGTCAGCTCGGTGAGCCGCGCTTCCATGGGCTGGCGCTGGTGATGGAGTGAAGAGTGGCGCTGGCGCTCGGTGGCGACCTTGACGCGCAGCTCGTTGAGTTCGCCGCCGAGTTCGCCTTCGCGGGCGCGGAGGATTTCGAGCTGGTTCTGCGCTTCGGCGCGGCGCGTGTAGAGCTCCTCGAGCTGCCCGAGCCCGCTGGCGGTCTCTGCTTCCAAACCGCCCACCCGATCCGCCGCCTCGCGATGCCGCGCCTCGCTGCTGGCGCGTTCGCCTTCGAGATTCTGCTGCTTGCGCTCGGTCTCCCGGGCCTCGCGCTCGACCATCGCGAGCTGCCCGCGGAGCGTGGAGACGAGCAGCGTGGCGTTCTGCTTTTCCTCGCGCGCTTCGTCGAGCCGCGCCTGGGCGGTTTCGATTTCCGCGACGAGCGCGTTGCGCCGCACGGTCACGCCGTCGATTTGCTGCTGAAACTGCGCGGCTTCGGCTTCGAGCGTGTGGATTTGGTTTTTCCGCGCGAGCACGGAGTTCACGGCCTCGCCGGTCTGGCCCGCGTGGAGCACGCCGTGGCCGGTGAGCACCTCGCCCGCGAGCGTGACGACCGCCGAGCCGCGCACCTGCGGGAAAACGCGGAGCGCCGTTTCGAGGTCCGGCACGAGCACGGTGTG
>CAIQUL010000329.1 GCA_903874975.1 uncultured Chthoniobacter sp.
CGCTCCCGGGCGAAGTATCTCGATCCGGCGACCCTCAGTCACATCGGCTCGCTCGAAGTGGTGGCGCGGCAGGTGGTGGAAGGCGTGCGCATCGGTCATCACAAGAGTCCGGCGCGCGGCGTGAGCAGCGAGTTCAACGCCTACCGCCAATACACGCAGGGCGACGAAACGCGGCACATCGACTGGAAGGCTTACGCCCGCTGCGACCGCTATTACGTCAAGCTCTTTGATGCGGAGACGAACTTCGTTTGCAACTCCCTGCTCGATGCCAGCAAGTCCATGACTTACTCGTCGGGGAAAATCTCGAAGCTCGAGTATGCCAAGTATCTGGCTGCCAGCCTGTCGTATCTGGTGGTGGATCAGGGTGACTCCGCCGGGATGGCGATCTTCGACGGCAAGGTGCAGAAATACGTCGAGCCCAAGGGCAGCAAGCGGGTGCTGCAGGACATGTCGAATGAGTTGGAGAAGGTCGTGCCGCAACCGCGCACGAACGTGGGAGCGATCCTCCACGACTTCGCTCACCGCATGAAGCGGCGCGGATTCGTGATGATCTTCTCGGACCTTTTCGACAACACCGACGAATTCATCGCCGGCCTCAACCATCTTCGCTTCGGCGGGCACAACGTGGTGCTTTTCCACATCCTCGATCCCTACGAGATCGAGTTCCCGCTCGCCGGCATGTGGAAATTTCTCGGGCTTGAAGGCGAGGGCGAGGTCATCACCCAGCCGTCCCGCGTCCGCGCCAATTACCTCAAGGAACTCGAAGAGTTCGTCGGCAAAATCCGCAAGGCCTGCGGCAAGGCGCAGGTGGATTACGTGCTGGTCAACACCGCCCAGCCCGTCGAACAGACCATCTCCAGTTATCTCCTCCAGCGCACCGCGCTGGCGAACGCCCGCTGATGATTTACCGCCCGAACAAACCGGCTCTCGCCCTGGCTCTCACCGCTCTCGCGTTGGGACTGCCGTTGCGGGCTGCGGACGAGGTGAGTTCGGCCAATCATCCGGTCTTGAAGCGCGCCCTCGCGGAGCATCCCACGGCGGACGCCGATGCCAATGGCGCCCTCTCGCTGGCGGAATACGGCATCCTGCAAAAGAAGCCGCTGGTCCAGCCGCCCGCCGAGAAAGACAAGCCGGCGGTCGCGCCCTTGCTGCCTCTCCTGCCCGTCCTGCCGAATGGCGAAGTGGTTGTGTCCGAGTTTGAGGAACCCAATTCGCACAAAGCCCCGGGCTGGACCAATGAAGGTGCCGCCTTTCAGGGCGACCTCGCCGCCGGCACCCGGATGATGAGACGCCGGGTCGGTCATTTTCAGGGAGCGGCTTTCCTCACCACCCACGGCAAATCCGAGGCCGAGACCGGACGCTTGGTCTCGCCGCCTTTCCCGCTCGAACTCGATTTCCTCGCCGTCACCATGAGCGGCGGCCGGTTGCCCCAGCGGGTCGGCGTGAATGTCTGGATCGGCGACGAAGTGGTCCGCTGCGCCACGGGCAACAACGACGACAACTTCGAGACCGTCGCCCTGGACGTGCGCGAATTCCGCGGGCGCATGGCTCGGGTGGAACTCATCGATCAGCACCGCGGCATCTGGGGCCACCTCAACGTGGATCGCATCGTCCTCACCGCTAAACCTAGCGAGGGCCGCCGCATCGACTCGCGTCCGCCGCCGCCTGCGCCGCTCCCCGGACTGGCCCTCACCACGACTGGGTTCCGGACTGGCACCCTCGCGGTCGCGGACGGGAAGCTGACTTCCGGCCAGAAACCGCTCGCGACCGAGACCGTTCTGCTCGCCATCAACGCGCAGGATGCCCCGGAGGAACCGGCTCCAAACACCCGCCCGCCCAGCGCCGTGCAATTGATCAGCGGGGAAATCTGGCAGGCGCAGATCGTGGGCCTTGAGGGAAAAACCCTCGCCATCAACAGCCCGCTCATCGGCCAGCGAAAGCTGCCCCTCGAAGGCATCGCGAGCATCGAATTTCAATACACCGACGCCCCCGCAGCGCGCGAACCCGGCCACCTTTACCGCACCGGCGCCGAGCCGATCCCCGGCACGTTGGTGTGGATTCGCGACAAAGACATCGCCGTGGACTGTCCGCTGGGCGTGATCCCCGTGGACCGCCCGGTCGTCGAGCGTTACGTCATCGCCAAGCCCAAGCCTGCGGACCCTGCCAGCGCGGATGTCGTCGGAATCGTGGGCGGCGGACTGCTCCGGGGGAAAACCTCATTTGTCGGAAACCAGATCGTCGTGACGCACAGCGTTCTCGGCGAACTGAAGCTGGACTGGAAAACTGTCGCCTACGTGCGGCGCAACGCACCCGGCCTGGACTGGATGGAGGATTTGGCGATGACGACGGACGAACGCGACGCGCTCACTTTGCCGCCGCCTGCTCCGCAATGGATCGACGGCGACGGCGAAACCCACCTCCGCGCGCTGCGCATCCTGCCGGACACCGTGGCCCGCTTTGCCCTGAAGACCAACGCCGCGGGCAAGGGCCGATTGCAGGCGGAAATCGCCGCCGTGCGCGGTTGCCGGACCGCGATGAAAGTCACCGTCCTCGCCGGCGACACCGCCATTTGGAATCAAACGATCGCCGCCGGGAGCGCGCCTGTGCCGCTCTCGCTCGACTTTCCAGCCGCCAAACAGCTCGCCATCAAGATCGAGTTCGCCGGCCCTCTCGCCTTCCCTTGCGGAATCGAACTACGCGATCCGTTGGTGCTGAACCTCGCACAACTCACAACCCAGCCACAATCCACCCAACCGAACTGAACTGATGGGATCACTGAATTCATTTGCCCTTTGGGGCGCACTTGGTCTGGCCGGCATCGCCGTCCCGATCATCATCCACCTCCTCTACCGGAAGCACCGCAAGGAAACCGACTGGGCCGCTATGGAGCTGCTGCGTCGCGCCTTGGTCATCCGCTCTGGGCAGGTAAAACTTGAGGATTACCTGATCCTTTTCTTGCGCTGCCTCGCGCTCGCCCTCCTGGCGTTCGCTCTGCTGCGGCCCATCATGAATTCGGCCGAGAGTCTGGTCGGAGGAAAGAAGGTCGGCATGATCGTGGCGATCGACGCCTCGCTCAGCATGGGGCACGGCGAGCACTCGCGGTTTGAGCGGGCTCTCGAGAAAGCCCGCCAGATCGTGAAGACCGCGCGGGAAGGGGACCCCGTCTCCATCGTCCTGATGAGCAATCGTCCGCAGGTGCTGGTCCGCGGCTCCGGCTATGTCCCCGCCCAAGTCGAGGAACTTCTCAAGACCAAGGCTGTCGCCACACCCTTCGGCCTCGGCCTCGAACGCAACCTCGACCTGCTCAACGAACTGGCCGGCGAAATCAAGACGCCCGGCAAGGAAGTCTTCATCGTCAGCGACTCGCAGGAAATTGACTGGGCGAACCTCTCCACGAGCGCCCGGGCCTCCTTTGATCGGCTCACGAAAGGTGCGAAGGTTTATGCGATTCCGAGCGGCTCGGACGGCGAGGAAAACCTCAGCCTCGAGCGCCTCACCTACTCGTCCGGATCACTGCGCAAGTCGGGTTCGGCCCGCTTTACCGCCCAAGTCCGCAATACCGGACGCCGGGCGACCGATGGTGGTTCGGTGGAATTCTTCGTCGGCAACGAACTCAGCAAGCGCCTCGCCGTCGGACCGATCGAACCCGGCCAGGCCCGCGGCCTCGACTTCTTTGTTTCCTTCGACAAACCCGGCGACATCCGCCTCAAGGCGCAGCTCTCCCAGGACGACCTCGTGGCCGACAACGTCCGCCACGCCGTCGCCCGCGTCACCTCCAGGGTCCGCGTCCTGTCCGTGGAAAACGCCACGGCCGGCGGGGCCAAGGGCGAGGTGGCCGACGCCTACTATTCCGTCCGCGCCATGCGCCTGAAGGACCGCGGGGAAGATAGCCCGATCAAGATCACCCAGATCGAAGCTGGCGACCTCGCTGCCGAGCAACTCGGCGACTACGACGTGATCCAGCTCGCCAACGTCCCGGAACCGTCTCCGGAAACGGCAACACGCCTCCGGAAATTCGTGGAGCGGGGCGGCGGCCTGATCGTCTTCACCGGGAGCCGCGTGGATGGCGCCCTCTACAACGAGCGCTTCGGCAAAGGTGCCGCCGGACTGCTTCCGGCCAGCATCGGTAAAGTCACCACCTTCACCGGCGAAGGCGGCTGGTCCATCGGGCCGGCGAAATCCGATCACCTCCTCGCCGGGCTCGTCTCCCGCATGTCCGAAAAGCTGCTGGACTCCGCGCGCTTCAGTAAAGTCGTCGCCGTGGAACCGGCGCCTGGCAGCGAGACGATCCTCTCGATCGCCGAGACCAACGCTCCGCTGCTGCTCTCCCGCAACGTCGGCGCGGGAACGGTGCTCCTTTTCACCACCTCCGCGGACCAGACCTGGAGCAGTTTCGCGATCCACCCGCTTTATGCCATGCTCATGCAGCAGGCCGTCACGAGCCTGACCAGCCGGCCCGACGCCGTGCAGTTCACCGCGGGTGAAGATGTGGCGCTCCCCGTGACCGGCCGCGAAGTGGGCGACAACGTCGCTCTGACCAAGCCCAGCGGCGAAGCCTCTGCCGTCCGCGTCACGCAGAACCGCGACGAGACGGTGGCGGCGATTGAGTTCGACCAACTTGGCATCTACGAGATTGCAGCGGATGGGGCCAAGCCCGGCATGGTCCTGGCCGCCAACGTGGATGCGCGGGAATCCGACGTGAAGGTGCTCGGCACCGGCGCGATCGAGGCCCTGCTCGGCCCGATGGGCGTCACCGTGATCAGCAAGGACGGCGACCTCGCCGCCGCCATTGAGAACAACCGGCGCGGCAGCGAACTCGCGATGCTGCTGCTCTACCTCGCCGTCGCAGTCTTCATCCTCCAGAGCATCCTCGCCCGATACTACACCAACAAAATCTCGCGCGACGACGTCCCGGACCTCACCGCAACCCTGCAAAGCAGCCGGGTGGCCGCGGCCCGCCGGTCCTGAGTTACCAACCTACCGAATTCCATGCTTAAGAAACTACTGGCTCTCGATCCCTCGCAGGAGGTTGACGGAATTGATCTCGCCTTCCGCGGGGGACTCGTCTTCGCCCTGGTCTTGATCGCGATCTCCATCGCCTTCGCTGTTTACCTTTATCGCTCCGAGCGGCACCTCCCCAAAGGTCGCCGCATGGTGATGATGATCTGCCAGGTCACCGCCCTGCTCGGTCTCATCATCATCCTGCTGCAACCCTACGCGAGAATCCGCATGACCAAGGAGTTCCAGCGGGCGCTGGTGATCCTGGTGGACAGCTCGCGCAGTATGGCTTTCAAAGATCCGCGCAGCACGCCGGAGCACGCCGCGGAAGCGGCCAAGGCGCTCAACAAGCTGCCGCTGGACGCCCCGTTGCCGAAGGAAAATACCACCAGCCTCCTGGATGGCACAAAGGCGGCCACCCGCATGGACTTGGCCCGCGGCGTCCTGAGTCATCCCGAGATGAAGCTCGTCGAGCAGCTGCGCAAGAACTTCGACGTGCGCTTCTTCAGCTTCGACAGCCAGGTGCGCCCAGAGGAAGGCCCCGACGCCAAGGACGCCGACAAATCCATCCTCAAGCGGGAGGCCGTCGGCGGTTCCTCGCAGCTCGGCACCGCGATGGACGATGCGCTCGGGCGTTTCTCCGGCCAGCCGGTGGCTGGAGCGATGGTGCTCAGCGATTTCGCCTGGATGGAAGGCAAAGACCCGCTCCGCGTGGCCCGCCAGTTCAAGGAACGCAGCATCCCGGTTTACACCGTGCCCATCGGCCTGCCTGCACCGCCGGACATCAAAGTCAGCGGCGTTGTGGGGCCGGAAGTGGTCTTCAAGGGCGACCGCGTGCCGCTCCGCGTGAAGGTCGAGTCCAGCGGCTTCAAGGGGCGCACCGTGGAATTGCAAATGACGGTCGATGGCGAGCAGGGGGCCGTGCAGCAGGTCCAGCTCAAGGACGGCGTGCAGTTTGAAGAGATCACCTTCATCCCGCAGCGCGAGTCGGGCAGCATCGCTCTGAAATTCCTGATTCCCGCCGTGGCCGGTGAAGCCACCGATCTGAACAACAACACCAGCCACGAAGTGCGCATCATCAGCGAGAAGATCAAGGTGCTCTACGTCGAAGGACTGCCGCGCTGGGAGTTCCGCTATCTGCGCTGGGTGCTGCTGCGCGACCAGCGCCTCGATGTGAAGTTTCTCATGACCCAGGGGGACCCCGCCCTCGCCGGTTCCTCGCCGCGCTACCTCGCCAAGTTCCCGTTGGATCCCGCGGAAGCCCTCAAATACGACCTCATCATCCTCGGCGACGTGCCGGCCTCGTATTTTAACTCCCAGCAGACCGAGCTCATCCAGAAGCTGATCAAGGAACGCGGCGGTTCGCTCCTCATGATCGCCGGTCCCATGGCCGCGCCGGCCAGCTATCGCGAGACCCCGATTGGCGAAATGCTGCCGGTCAATATCGGCCCCAGCGGCTTCCACACCGTGTCCCCGACCGATACACCGGAAGTGACGCCCGCGGGGCGCGAAAGCCTCGCCACTTCGCTCTCCGTCTCCCCGGAGGTCAGTGCGCGCGTTTGGGCCAATATCAAGCCGATGTATACCCTGCCGCAGCTCGAAGGAGCGAAGGCCGGCGCGACCGTCCTGCTCCGCCTCCCGAAATCGAGCGAGGAAGCGCCTGACTATCCGCTCGTGGCCTGGCACCGCTTCGGCACCGGCAAGGCGATGTTCGTCGCCTCCGAAGATCTCTGGCGCATGCGTCTGGAGGTCGGCGACCGGTTCCATGCCCGCTTCTGGGGCCAGACCATCCAGTTCCTCGCCCTCTCGCGGCTGCTCGGTCAGAACAAACAGATCAGCATCGAAACCGACCGCGGATCCTACAGCACCGGCGAACAGGTCCGCATCTTTGCCAATGTCCTGAACGAATCCTTCGAGCCCGTGAACCAACCGTCTTACGACGTGGTCCTGGAAACGAAGGGCGAGACGGACACCGCCACGACCATCGAACTCAGCCCCGTCCCCGGCACACCCGGCCTCTTTTCCGGCAGCCACTTGGCGGGCAAGGATGGCAACTACGTCATCCGCACCCGCTCGGCGGACTCCGAAATCTCCAACCAGGCCGGCTTCAAGATCGCCACCGTGGCCATGGAGGATCGCGAAACAGCCATGCAACCGGAGGTGGCGCGGCAGATCGCGGAGCTTTCCGGTGGAAAGCAATTGACCCTCGCCAGCCTCGGCGCATTCCCGGCCAGCCTGGGCGAAGAAAAGAAACTCACCAACGTGGTCCGTCTCGAGAAAGATCTCTGGGACGTGCCCATCTGGTTCCTCATCGTCGTCGCGTTCGCCGGTTTGGAATGGTACCTAAGACGCAAGGACAACCTCGTATAACACTGACAGATGGACGAAAAACAACAAACCTCCATCGAGAGCAAGCTCCGCTGGGCCTGGCACCAGGAGCGGCGCTACACCCACATCCGCGGTGCTTTCCGCACGCTGATCTGGCTCATCGCCCTGCTTGCGATCGGATTCATCATTGACTGGGGCCTCTTCGCCAAAGCCGGACTGCGCGCCAATCTGGGCGTCATCCTGCTCGTCGTGAGCGCCGGCATCATGGCGTGGGCGCTCTGGTATGAGTGGCTGCGCCACCTCAAGCCTTTCGACCCCGTCCACGTCTCGCTGGCCGTCGAGAGACGCCACAGCGGTCTGAACTCCCTGCTCGTCTCGTATGCGCAGTTGGACCCGACCAACTCGGACAAGGCCACCGTCTCTCCCGAATTGATCGCGGCCATGCGCGACCAGGCCGTCGTGCAGGCGCGTCCGCTCGACTTCCGCAAGATCGTGGATTTCGGCCAACTCAAGAACCTCCTCCTTGTCGGAGTCGGCATGCTCCTCCTTTTTACCGTCCTCTCCATCCGTTGGAGTGAACACGTGAACGTCTTCTTCAAGCGTCTGGCCGGTGGCAATGTCCGCTACCCCACTCAGACCCAGCTCAAGAGCGTCTCGGGCAACCTGACTGTGCGCGTCGGCGACGCGGCAATCCTCAGCGCCAAGGCCGGCGGCGTCCTGCCACCGGAAGGTCGGCTTTTCACCCGCCCAGCCGGGAGCAATACCCCATGGAAGGAACTGCCGATGAAGGCGGACGCAGAGCAGGGAGGGAGCTACACCCGCGAGATCAAGGGCCTGACCGGCGACCTCCGCTACTACGTCCGCGTCGGCGACGACCGCAGCGAAGAGCATGTCGTCCGCATCCTCACCGCCCCGCAGGTCACGGCCACCAAAGTGACCCTCGAATACCCCAAATACATGAACAAGGTCGCCGGCAGCAGCGACCAACTGAACCTCGAAGTGCCGGAGGGGACCACGCTCCGCTGGAGCCTGACCTGCACGCCGCCGGTGAAACGCTGCGAGGTCATCGTCGGCGAACGCACTTTCGACGCCAAACTCGACGCGAGCGGGACCAAGCTCGACTTCGAACTCCCGGCCAAGGAAGCCTTCAAATACACCTTCCGGTGGACCGAGCGGGAAAAGGAATTCAAGTATGACGACGTGCAGTATGCCGTGAAGGTTCTGCCGGATAGCTTGCCGGAGGTGGAGCTCCTGCGCCCCGCGGCCAACGGCCTCGCCACCGTGAAGAAGAACCTCAAGATCAACGTCCGCGCCAGCGACGATTACGGCCTCTCCAAGGCCTGGCTGATCTACACCATCAATTCCGGCAAGGAAGAGCGCCTTGAGATCAAGGACTTCCAAGGCGCGGCCGCCCAGGAACTCACCCACGAGGTGAAGCTCAACACCCACGAGAAATTTAAAGGCGTGAAGGCCCCGGCGAAGATCGACATCGCCATCGAGGTGGCCGACCTCCATCCCGACGGTGCCAAGCGCGTGCGCCGCTCCGCGACGCGAGTCCTGACCATCGTCGAACCCGAAGCCTACTTGGAGTGGTATAAGGCGGAACTGGCGGCCCAGACCGAGGAGTTGAAACGCTCCCGCGACGCCGAAATGACCTCTTCCACGCAGGTCAAAGCGATCAAAGCCCAAGAGACCGACCAAAAACCAAAATGAGTATCTATATGAAAATGTTCATTAGCCCTGTCCGGCTCCTGATTCTCGCGCTGTCCATGCCCGTCCTGCTGGCCGGGACGGTCCGCGCCCAAGACAAAGCCGCGGCCCCGGCTGCTGCTGCTGCTGCACCTGCTGCCGCCGCACCCGCTGCTGCTGCACCTGCTGCTGCTGCACCTGCCGCCGCTGCGCCCGCTGGGGCGAAGGGTGACGACATCCTCCTCACCGGCGAGCGCCTGCTTAATGAAGAGCGCCGCCAATCGGACGTCACGCGCCGGTTGACCGGCGTCTATCGCCGGTTCGCTACGCTTCTGGAAGACGTCCAATCCAATGAACTCGGCGAAGAAGGCGGAGCCGCGACGCTCGTCAAGACCGGGAAAGGCGTCGATACCCTGCGCGCCACCCGCGTGCCTGCTGCCGGCAGCCTCCTCAACAAGGCCCGCGCCGACCTCGGCAAAGCCCTGCCGCACATTGACGGTGCCGACAAGGAAATCGATGGCATCATCACGGACTTCAACAAGCTCATC
>CAIQUL010000330.1 GCA_903874975.1 uncultured Chthoniobacter sp.
CGTCCATCGAGGAGGCGGAAGGGAATAGGGAGGCTGGCGGGCAGGCGAGCAGGCGCGACTGGTATCTCTCGGTCGAGGACCGGCGCGACGTCATCGAACAGCCCATCGACGACGATCTCGACGTGAGCGGCTGGGAGCTGCGCAAGGCGCTGCGGCTGCTCCGCAAGAACAACCCGCCGCTGCTCGAATGGCTGAAGTCGCCGGTCGTGTATCGCCACGATCCGGTCTTCGCCGCCGAGTTTGGCGCGCTCGCGACGGAGTTCTATTGCCGCTCCGGCGGCCATGCAGAGTGCGCTCCGCGACCCGTAGGGATTGGCGCTTTCGCGCCACGCGTTCGCCGCGGCGCTGCTTCGCGCACTACCTGCACATGGCCTACGGCAACTGGCGCGACTACCTGCGCGGTCGCGAGGAAGTGAGCCTGAAGAAGTATCTCTACGTCTTCCGCCCACTGCTCGCGTGCCGCTGGATTGAGCGCCAGCTCGGCCAGGTGCCGATGCTCTTTGCACAACTCGTGGAGGGCGTGCTCGACGAAGCCGACGTGCGCACTGCGCTCGCTGAACTCGTCGCGCGCAAGCAGGCCGGCGAAGAGCTGGCCGTCGCGCCGCCGGTCGAAGCGCTCACGCGTTTCATCGAGGCCGAACTGCCGAGGCTCGAGGCGCTGAACGAGCCGGACGATGCCGCCGGCGAAGTGGAGGAGCTGAACGGCTTCTTCCGCCGCTACGCGCTTGCAGCTTGAGAGGAGGAAACAACCACCCCGTCGGTGTCTGCAATTCGGCAGCACCGGCGGGGTCATTTTCTGAGTAAAGTCGGAGCGTCAGAAAAACTCCGGCCCGTAGTCGCGGGCGCCGTGAATCACTCGCGCGATCTCCACACCGTTCTCGATTGGCCGGTAGAAGATGAGGTAATTGCCGACCGGCAGAAAACGAAGTTCCGGAGCGAGGTCGGGGCGTGCTTGTCCCGCCTCCGACTGTTTCGCAAGAACTTTGAAACGCCGCTCGACCGCATCAAGCCAACGGTCGGCAGCGCGTACATCGAAAGAACCGATATGGCTCCAGATTTCGTCGAGGTCACCCTGCGCCGCACGCGCGATGCGGTAGAAACTCACGCTGCGGAAGTCTTCCGCGCACCGAGCACGTCACGTCCGCGAGCCTTCACGCCGTCGAAGAACGAGCGCAACTCCGCATCGTCCTTGCACTCGACGCCCTCCCCGCGATCAAGCTGATCGAGGCCGACCTGAATTTCCCGAACGAGCGCCGCACGGCGCAACCCGCGAATGTCGTCGTTCTGCTCGATCCACTCCGCGAGCGCAAAACGATCATTCGGCGGGAGCTTGGCGGCTTCGGTTTTGAGTTCCTCGACGTTCATGGCGGCAAAAATATCCCGCCCAATCGTAATGGCAAAGGGGAATAGTGTTTCAATCCGCATGTGGGAAATGGCGGAGTGAGCGCTTGCAGACTGGGAGTTTCGCGACGCCTTCCCCGAACTCGTTTGGTTAACTTTCAGGGGAACTTCGGTGATTCTCACTGAGCAATCGTTCGAGTGCCTGCCCGGTCGCAGCGAGATCGAGCGACACTCCCCGCTTCCACGCGATCCAGTGCAGCCGCCTGACAACGTCCTCCATGTCTGTCTTTTTGTGCGCGACACGGATTCTCGATTTGACCTGTGAGTAGCACTTCCACGACTGCACCTTCAGGTCGTAGTGGGTCTTTTCATTGATCTCTTCGACGAGCATTTGGAGGTAAGCCGGAAAATTCTCACTCGCCCAAGGTGGCTCGATGCCGATTCGGCGTTCGCAGTCGTCTTCCACGACCGGCGTGTAGCAGCTGAGCAACTCCTCGGGTTGCAGCGCTTCGATCCAGGCGATGATCTTCGCCGCGTCCGGAGAGACACCGAGACGCTCCTCCAATGGCGGCTGCGAAAATTCGTGCTGAATGGCTGCAATGCTCGATGCCCAATCGGTCTCAGGCACGAGCGCGAAGAACCAGCAGTCCGCATCATCACGGAAATCGTAGGTGCGCTTTACCGATTGATTGAAAACCAGAGCGCCGAAGAATTCGGCCAGCAGTCTGCCGCTGACTGCATCCGCTTTTGGAAAGCATTCCTCCAACTCGCGATGCGACGTGATGCGGAGAACATAAAGCGGATCGGCACCAGTGGGCGCGGCCTTCACGACAAGTTCGTGAATGAGCGCGCGTGCAGCATCGAGATCGCTCTTGGTGTAGCGGTCAAAGTTTGCCTTGATGCGTGGGTTGAGCCCGCGTGATTTTTGTGTCCGTTGGCTTTGATCAGCCTCGATCCAAATCCGGTAGGCTCGCGACACGTCAAACTTCCCACCCTTCACTTCCCAGCGAAGCGCAATCCCCGCCTTGGTTGCGACCTCGCGCAGGTAATTCTCAAAATCCCGGTCTCGCGCGTGGAGGCCAATCTTCAATGCAAGCGTCCGCCCGTCGGTGAATCCCACGTCGGGTGCGCTGGTGCGAACCAGTTCGAGCAGGCGGGTGCCGGCATCGCTTAGGCCATGCGCGTTGGGCGATTCGACGCCCTGCGAAGCCTCGCGTGCCGCATCCGGCCACTCGGCACCGCCCGCCAGCCGGGCGGTGAATTGTTCCCAACTGCGCCGCCATTCCTTTTTCTCCGCTTCAACCGAGAATGACTTTAATCGCTTGTTCAGGCTTTGGGCGGCCCTGTTGAAAATCGGGGCGAGGTCTTCGTTATCGCCCTTCGGCAAGCCCATGCGTCGTCTCGCGGTCTGCGCATAGATCGTCCCGGAGACGCAGCGCCGTGTGAAATGAAGCACCGGATTTTGGCGCACGATGTCCAGAAGCATCTCCTCCGCTCGGGAGCAAAGCTCCGCGAGGGGCGGGCGCGGTTTGGGTTCGACCTGCTCGACCTTCCCGGCCACATCAACCACTGAGGGAGGTTTCGGACGCGGCGGATGGAGCACGGCATCGAGCACTTTGAGCTGATCGCCGAGTCGTTTCCGCATACTCGGCGACGCCAGGATCAATTCGAGAAACTCCACACTCGCTCCGCCGCCCTCTTTCAGGATTTTGAACAGCCGCACCATTCGCACGGGATCGAGGTCGCGCAGGCGATCGCGCTGATTGCGCAGGCTTTCCTCTGGGTCAGAAATCCATTTCGCGCCCCGGCTCACCAAATGTTCGATGAGCTTCATGGTCTCATCCATTTCAGCCGGGTTCGGGGTTCCGAAGGTTGGTCGTGCATTCCATCCCAGTCTCCAGATCAAATGATCGAGAACCTTCGATCCACCGCCCGCCTTCGTGTTGAGGGGTGCGCCAAGGTTGATGAGATAATCGATCATCTGCTGTGACGGATTCAGCCAGGCGGCCTCGGCGATCCTCTTGAGCACCTCCGGGAAATTCTGCGGCTTCAGCCGCTTCAAAACGTCGAGGTGTCCTGCACAGGCAGCCTCTTCCAATGGAGTCGTCAGCGTTTCGGGATCGTTGCCGTAAGCCGGATCCGGCACTTCCGCATCCGCGCGCGCCCCAGCCCACAGGAGCAAACTCACTGATCGAAGATTGCCCTTTTTGCAGTAGTCACAAAGCGCCATCTCAGCCTGTCGCTGCAAATCTGGGAACGTCTCCTTGTATTCCTTCAGGACGAAGAGGAGGGGATGAACGTGACTGCCGAGCGCGTTACAGTAGGCGAGATCGGCCGTCGGATCGAAGCCGTGCCCGATGAAAAGTTTGAGCATCTCCGCGCCACCATCGAAGACGTCGTCCGCCCAGACCGAACTCGCGGACGCGCCGCGATCGAGCAGCAGCTTCGCGATTTCCACCTCCCGATGCCGAACGGCGAACGCCAGAATGTCGCCGTTCGCAGCGGGGTCACTCCCGCCTTCGAGCAGCAACTCGGCGAGTGCGTAGAACCCCTTCTCAACCGCAATCTCCAATGGTGAGCGACGCCGGGTGCGCTTCGCAGTCTGCGGAGGATCGATCGGATGTCCGGCTGCGATCCACGCTCTGACTTCCTTCAATTTTCCAGCACGGCAATACTCGATGAGTGGAAAGAGCTCCTCGGGTGAACGGGCGGCTTTCGAGCGCTTCACGTTGTCATCGGTCTTGGGCGTGCTCATTGCGGCTCAGTATTACTCTCCAGCATGCCCTGGTGGCATCAGCAGATTTTCGACAAAAGAACAAACACCGCTGCTCCGCACTCGTGCTGTGCCCACACACCGCGCCCAACATTTTCAACCGAACCAAAACCATGAACACCAAAGACCTCATCCAGCTCGGCGTACCGCTTGGCGAGCCGATCCATCTCGCGCACGAGTTCATCCAGAACTTCATTGCCCAGGGCAATGACGGCGCGCTGCTGGAGGGCGAGATTTTCAACATCGTCGCCAATCCGCCGGCGTTCTTCGCCGACGAACTGCGGGCGCCGCTGGCCCGCGCGGTCTACCGCCCGGCGTTCACGCTGCGTGCGGAACTGGCGCCATGGCGGCAGTGGGGCGAAGGGCTCGAAGCCGAGGCGGTGAAGCAGATGGCCAATGCGTGTGCGCTGCCGGTCGCGGTCGCGGGCGCGCTCATGCCAGATGCGCACGTCGGCTACGGTCTGCCGATCGGCGGCGTGCTCGCGACGGAGAACGCGGTGATTCCTTACGCCGTCGGCGTGGACATCGCGTGCCGCATGAAGTTGACCGTCTATGACCGCAAGGCGAACACCCTCGCCGGTCAGCGCGACCGTCTCGCGAACCTCATCGAGAGCGAGACGCGCTTCGGCATGGGCTGCGAGTTCAAGGACCGCCGCGAGCATGACGTGATGGACGAAGACTGGAGCGTTTCGCCGGTGACGAACCGGCTGCGCGACAAGGCGTGGTCGCAGCTCGGCACGAGCGGCAGCGGCAACCACTTCGTCGAGTTTGGCGCGTTCACGGTCGAGCAAAACGATCTCGGTCTTGAGCCGGGCGAATACCTGGCGCTGCTCACGCACTCGGGTTCGCGCGGCACCGGCGCGCAGGTCTGCGACTACTACAGCAAGCGCGCGATGGCCCGCCACGAGCACCTGCCGAAGGAACTCAAGCACCTCGCGTGGCTCTCGCTCGACGATGCCGACGGCCAGGAATACTGGGCCGCGATGAACTTGATGGGCCGTTACGCCGCGGCGAATCACGCGCTCATCCACAAGCACATCGCCAAGAAGCTCGGCGCGCACGTGATCCTCGACATCGAGAACCACCACAACTTCGCGTGGAAAGAAACGCACGTCGTGAATGGTGAATCGCGCGAGGTCATCGTGCATCGCAAGGGCGCGACGCCCGCGGGCGCGGGCGTGCTCGGGATCATCCCGGGCTCGATGGCGTCGCCCGGTTACGTTGTGCGCGGCAAGGGTTCGCCCGAGTCGCTCAACAGCGCAGCGCACGGCGCGGGCCGCGTGATGAGCCGCACCAAGGCGATGCAAAGCTTCACCTGGAGCGCGACCAAGAAGCTGCTCGCCGAGCGCGGTGTCGAGCTGCTCAGCGCCGGCCTCGATGAAGTGCCGGGTGTCTATAAGGACATCCACGCCGTCATGGCCGCGCAGACCGATCTGGTCGAAGTCCTCGGCCAGTTCGACCCGAAGCTCGTGAAGATGTGCCCGGCCGGCGACCGCGCCGAAGACTGAAACCGCGGAGGCGCGACGTGAAACGTTCCGCCTCCGCATCACTCTCGCCATGCACTTTTCCAATGAACGACATCCTCAACAGATCGACCGTCCTGGTGCTGAACCGCAACTGGCAGGCGATCCATGTGAAGACGTCCGCCGAGGCGTTCTGCATGCTCGCCACTGGCGCGGCCACGGCGCTCGATGTCCAGGCCGACGACTACATCACACCGGTGCGCTCGGACACCTGGCTCAAGCTGCCCGTCCGCGAGCACGACAACGCGGTGAATACTCCGCGTGCCCACGGTCATCGTCGCTGCCAACTACGACAAGGTTCCGCTGCGCCGCCCGCGTTTCGGCGCGCGTGGCATTTGGGAGCGCGACGGCGGCATCTGCCAATACACCGGCCGCAAGCTCTCGCCGAATGAAGGCAACATCGACCACGTGGTCCCGCGCTCGCGCGGCGGCAAAACGTCCTGGGACAACTGCTTCCTCGCCCACCGCGAAGTGAACTCGCGCCAAGCCAACCGCCTACCCGACGAAGCCGGCCTGCACCTGCGCAAACAGCCGGCCGCTCCGCCGGCGCTCCATAGGACCGGTATGCCCTGCGTGAGGTTCCCGCCTTAAAAAGGGAGATCCCGCTGCTTGCTTTGCACAGGCTTCCTTCGGCCTTTCGGAGACGCCGACCAACTGGAAATCATGGCTTCCATCTGCCGCAACTCCCTGGCGTTCCGCTCGAGTTTCGATTCCAGTTCACCCCGAACTCGCTCGGCCAGCGCCGAGCGATCCTGCCGCCGGCCAAAGTTCCAGGCCGGATCACGCTTGGCGTCGCGCAGGTTGCACTGGAGGGCGTTGAACGAGCGGCGCAGTTCTCTCAGCACCGACCGCATCTGAGAAAGGCTGGTGTGGTCGCCCGCCTCGTTCGCCTGGATGTCCGTCATGGCCAGCAGCATTTCGAGCCGCTCCACATTGCCCGCACTGTAGGCTTCCTGGACCTCGTGCCAGAGCGCCGACACTCCCACATCGCTATCGGCCTTGGTATCGGGATGCAGGCGGCGGACGAGCCGCCGGTAGAGTTCCTTCACCCGGCTCTGCGGGGGCGGCGGCGGTGGTGTGGCGGCCAGCGGCGGCGGCGGGCGCTCCTGACCCAGCACGTTTGCCTTAAAGTCGGTGAACATCTGCTCATACTTCCGGTTGCTCATACGGTCGGGATTCATGCCCATGACAACGCGCACAAAATCCTCAAACAGCAGCTCCTGCTCAATCTCAGGAATGTCGTCGAAAGGGCTGGCTCCAAATCCGTCATCCCCCTGCCCCGGCGGAGGCGACTGGCGGCCCTGCGGATCGGCCTCCGGCGGATCGTCACGGCGGCGCTGCACCCTCGCGTAGGCGGTCCGCGGGTTGCGGGCTCCACCAAAAAACATTTCCGCCTCCACCTCGCGCACCAACATTTCCTTCTCGCGGACCAGCGCCTCGATCTCCCGCAGCCGGCTCAGCTGTGCGCCGAAAGTCGAGGCCATCCAGCGGTCAAAGACGGCCTTGTCCTCACTCATGAACCGCTTCCACTCCGCCTTCGCCTCCTCCAGCCGTGCCATCTGCTTGCTGCATTCCGACCCCGCCCGGCGGCGCAGCGGCTCCTGATCGATCAGCACAACCTGCCGGTCTTTGACGTGTTGGCGAACCTCAGCCCTTTTGACGGCGGCGCGGCTCGTGCCCTTCCTGGATTTCATCGGGGAAAGATAGATGGGTGCCGCGAAAGCTGCGAGGGCTTCGTTGCCGATTTCCCGCCGGGCGATCAGTAGCGGAGATACTTTCAGAAAGCCCACCCATAGGAGCGCGGTTGTCTGTCCTCGCGCCAGATAGTGGGCAGGTGAACTCCGCCGCCCGCCCCCAGACCGGATCTGCACGCAGCTTACGCACAGGCATTAGGAGCTATTCCGAAATCTTGCGGATTACATAAGAGGAACATGATTGCCGTTTTTGCCCCCTCCATATCAGTCCATGAGCGCTTTTCAGCAAAACCCTCCACACCGCGAACAGGTGAACCTATTCCCTGCCGAGGAGCAGGACGCCTTGGCGGCATTGCTCGACGGTTTCCCCGAGGCCGTTGATCTGGCTCAAACCCATCCGGCGTTAGCCGTGGCCATGGCCCATGCGCGGGGTTGGGACACGTTCGGACTGGTGACGCCCGATCGGGCTTTCGTTGGCGACATGCTGGGGCAGCGCCGGCGAAGGATCGGCGGGGCGCTCGGCTTCCCTGCCAATGAGCGGGTGGTCAGAATTCTGGGCAAGGTGCAACCACCGGCGTGTGCCGTGACCCCGCTGGCCCGTTCGCGGGGCGCCCTGCGCAATCCGGCAATCTTGTCCATCCTGTCTCACCTCCCGACCATCGGACCGACGGAATTGCGGGTCGCTGCCGAGTTTCGCCAGGAATTTATTGGAGCCGATGCCGATGCTCGCGGTGAGCTGACGTTCCGCGACGATGCTCCTCTTGATCGCTTGCGCCATCGGCACCGCAGTCTCCAGCGCCACCAGCCAGCATTTCGCAGTTCGATCTTTCGAGCGTGTGCGAACTGCGCCCCCCTATTTCGGTCCGTAGTTCCTCCTCGTGGGACGTCTGGTGCGAGAACATGATGTCGGAATCATGAAACGCACATCCAAGCAAGCGGCGGCCCGGAGAGTCCTGATTCTGGTCGATGAATCCAACATCACCAGCTCCGCCAAAGCCACCAATCGTAAGCTGGACTGGCTCAAGCTGCGCGATCATCTCGTCCAGGACGGGGAGTTGATCGAGATGGTGGTGTATGCGGGCTTGCCGCCCGCCATGGCCGAGTGGCAGGCCGAGCGCGACAAGAAGAACAAGTTTCTGCACTGGCTCCGATCCAATGGGTTCTTGGTTGTGGAAAAGGACGGCTCGCCCGCAGACGCCGCGCATTACAAGGCGAACGTCGATGTGCTCATGGCGATCGATGCCGTCGAACTCTCGGTCGAGATGCGGCCCGATGTGGTGGTCCTGGTCACCGGCGACGCCGACTTTGCCCATCTGGCACTGCGCTTCCGGCGCCGCGGCATTCGCGTCGAGGTGGCCTCGGTGGCGCAGACCTTGGGAGCCGGACTCAAGACCTCGGCCAACGCCTTCATAGATTTGGCCTCCTTGCTGGCGAGTTTCGAGCCGCTTTCCTGAGCGCTGGTCTGCGTCGGACTCGCGATCCCTGGCGGTCGTGCGGTTGTCGCAGTGGTGGGATGCAAAAACGGCAAGCGCCAAGCCGGAGCGGCACCGCGATCTTCAGTGTCGGCGCAGGATTTCCTGTCTGTCCGGATCGATCTGTGACACACATGGGGGATGCAAGTCGAACGTCTCAAATACATCATCTGGGCGGCCGATATGCGGCGGGCGGTGAACTTCTACACGAAGGTCTTTGGCGGTGCCGTGCTCAAGCAAAACGAGGTCATCAGCGAGATCGAAATCTGCGGCGGCATCCTCGGCATCCATGGCGGAGGCGAGGGTCGGCGCACCTGGACCGGGCTGAGCTTTCAGGTGCCGGATGTCATTGCGGGTGCCGCGGAGATCGTGGCGGCCGGTGGCCTGCTCGTGCGTGAACCCCAGCCCGAGGATGGCGAGCCGCCGCATCTGGCGATGTGCGTGGACCCCGAGGGCAACGAGATCATGTTGTCGCGGAAACGGTCGTAGCGAACATGTTCCACCCTCGGCCGGACGAAAATGCCGCGGGGGCACAAGTTGGCGGTCGTGAGGGAAGGCATGGCCGAGCGCACCTTGAATTTCCGCGCCTCGTAGCTGGCCGCGGAGACCACCCGCGTTGATTGGGCAGTGAGCCCACGATCACCGGCTTTCCCCGATAGGCGGGGTTGTCCCGCTGTTCGACCGCCGCGAAGTAAGCGTCCATATCGACGTGGAGGATGACGCGGGGCATGACGAAATGTTGCCGCAGAGCCCGCCACAGTCACGCCCCCAGCGAATCCCACAGCGGTGCCAGGTCGTCGTCATCCAGCGCCATCAACCGGCACTTTGGAGCGAGCTTGAAGGCCTGCGCGTGCCTGGCCTTGGCGCCTTCCAAATCCCCGAGCTGGAACTCGGAGCACGCGAGGTTGTAGTGGAAAATCGGCTCACCGGGCAGCCACGAGGGCATGAGTCGAAACCATGCCGTTATTCCATCATGCCAGAACTTTGGCCGTTGAGTCCGAGGGCTTCCATGACCCGAAGCGCGGCAAAGGCGTCGTTAGCGGCGTAGAGAAGTTGACGCGGGGTGAGGTGAGGCGCAGCCCAGTTGCTTGTTGTGACGTGCTTCGATTTTCGGAAACTTTGTTTGAGTTCCGTTCCGACCGCGGCGCGGACGCCGATCTGCCCTTTGTAGCCCCGCTTTCGGAATACGTGGTCGAGGTCGAGGATGGCGCGGAGCGTAAGGCCCAAACTCGACCGAATCTGTCCCCGGTCATTCCGTAATCCGAATCCAACCTTCAGGACCCGCTCAGACTGCAGCAGATCCGAGACGAGAGCCCGGCACTCTGGCCAATGAAGCTGGAAGATGAAGGCTCGATCACGGAGGGCAAACTGGACAACGTGCGGACCGTGACTTTTCTCCCCGGCGTTGAAAGTGGGTTTCGATTCGGTGTCGAATCCAGCGATGCCCGACATCACGATCTCCCGGCCAGCCTGCTCAATCGCGGCAACGGTTTTAGGGACGTGAATGCATTCGAGGGCAAGCCCTTGGAAAGGCTCCAGCAGAGCGGTTTCAGCTTTCGATGGAGCAAAGAGTCTCACGTTTTGATGCTGACAGCAGCGGCTTTTCGGTGTCGAGGGAAACGCGCGGAGTCGCGGGTGCGGTAGCGCTGCTCGTCGTCGCGCCGGCCGCACCAGCCGGCAGCCGAAATGCCGAAGGGGATTTCGTCCCCAGCTTTGCTTGTGGCTGATGTTGGAGAAATGCTCGTTCATGGTGTCGAAGGCACCCGCTACCATCCATGACCAGCGGGCAGGTCAAAGACCAACGATGTTCGGCGTAGCGTGTGCTGCTGAGGGCGGTTTGGTAGATAGCGCGGCGCGCCTTCGAGGCGCGCAATGGATAGGCGGCGCGGCAGAGGCTCGCCCGTCGGAGCGCAGGCTTCCAGGCTCACATCACCCGGTGCCGGCGCTGCGGAACCAGCCGAGCGGGGCAGGGGCGGTGTTGATGTTGATCTGTTTGGTCTCGAGGTAGGCATCGAGGCCGAAGGTGCCTAGTTCGCGGCCGAGGCCGCTTTGCTTGTAGCCGCCCCAGGGCGCTTCGCAAAAGGTGGGGTGGTAGGTGTTCAGCCAGGTGATGCCAGCGCGGAGTTTTTTCAGGACACGCAGGCCCTTGCCGACGTCGCCGGTGAAGACGCCGGCGGCGAGGCCGTAGATGCTGTCGTTGGCGAGGTGGATGGCTTCCTCCTCGGTGGCGAAAAGCTGCACGGCGAGCACGGGGCCGAAGATTTCCTCGCGCACGATTTTCATGCCGGGCTGGGTGTTCACGAAGATGGTGGGAGCAACGAAGTTGCCGTGCGCGAGCGCGCCGGCGGTGAGGCGGTGGCCGCCGCAGATGGTCTCGGCACCCTCGGCGCGGCCGGCCTCGATGTCGCCGAGCACTTTCTCCATGTGCGCGGGGGTGATGAGCGGGCCCATCTCGGTCTCCGGGTGCAGGCCATCGCCGACGACGATGCGCGCGCTGGCGTCGGCGAGACGGGGGAGAAAACGGTCGGCGATTTTCCGGTCGAGGAGAAGGCGCGAGCCGGCGCTGCAGACTTCGCCTTGGCCGGCGAAAATCGCGAACATGGCGTATTCGAGCGCGACCTCGAAGTCGGCGTCGGCAAAGACGATGCAGGGCGATTTTCCGCCGAGTTCGAGGGTGACTTTTTTGATGTTACCGGTGGCCGCGGCCATGATTTTCCGGCCGGTGACGGTGCCGCCAGTGAAGGCGATTTTGTCCACGAGCAGACTGGCGGCGAGCGCGTGACCGGCGGTGTGGCCGGGGCCGAGGAGGAGCTGCGCGGCACCCGGCGGGAAGCCGGCTTCGGCGATGAGCTTGAACAGCTCGATGGCCGTGAGCGGGGTGGTCTCGGCGGGCTTGAGGATGCAGCAATTTCCCGCCGCCAGCCCCGGCGCGAGTTTCCACGCGGCCATGAGCAGCGGGTAATTCCACGGGATGATCTGCCCGCAGACGCCGAGGGGCTCGCGCACGACCAGGCCCTGGATCGCCGGGTCGCCGACCTCGTAGGTCTGGCCGAGCGGCTTCGTGATCAGCCCCGCGTAGTAGCGGAAACACGCGGCGGCATCGGCCACGTCATACTTCGCCTCGCGCAGCGGCTTGCCGTTGTTGCGCGTCTCGAGTTCGGCGAGCGCAGCCGCGTTCTTGTCGATCAGGTCGGCGAGTTTGAAAAGATACGCCGCCCGCTCTGGTGCGCGCATCTGCGGCCACGGGCCTTCGTCGAAAGCGCGGCGCGCGTGGGCGATGGCGAGCCTGGCGTCGTGCTCGGAGCCGTCGGTGACGACAGCGATGACCTGGTTGTTCGCCGGGTTGAGGATTTCGCGCGTCGCGCCGTCGCCAGCCGTGGCCCACGCGCCGTTGAAAAACATCGGGAGAGTTTTCATAGGATGACCTTTCGCGAAAAACCTCGCCCATCGGCTGCGGGAAGCAACCGGGTGCCGGGCCTGGTCTCTACGGCTTACCGGAGCGCGGGCCGGCCGCGGATACCGCTCATTTCGGCAGGCGAATGGCGGACGGTCCGCCTAAAAAGCAGCATCCATACTACGTGGAGCATTTTATCCAGTGGCCCCGCCCGCCGCCGTCACTCCCGACGGGCGGCCCGGCCTTTCGCCCTGAGAGGGAGCGCTACGAGCGATTCACGACCGACGGCCCGCCGGCGGCCTTTTCGCGGACGATCTCGTCGTAGATCCAGCGGTAGGTCTGTTCGAGGCCGGCGCGCAGTTTGATACTCGGCTCCCAACCAAAGACCTTTTGGATGAGCGTGTTGTCGGAGTTGCGGCCATTCACGCCCTTCGGCGCGTCGAGTTTGTAGCTGCGCTGGAGTTTCACCCCGGCGATGTCTTCGACGACATCCACGAGCTGGTTGATGGAGACCATCTCGCTGCTGCCGATGTTGATGGGCTCGATGAACTCGCTGTTTAGCAGCATCTGCGTGCCGTGAACGCAGTCGTCAATGAACATGAAGCTGCGCGTCTGGTGACCGTCGCCCCAGATCTCGATGGCGAGATTTCCGCTCAGCTTGGCCTGGATGACTTTGCGGCAGACCGCGGCGGGAGCCTTTTCGCGTCCGCCGTCGTAAGTGCCGTTCGGGCCATAGACATTGTGGTAGCGGGCGACTCGCGTTTGGACGCCGAAGTCCTCGCGGAAATGGCGGCACATCCGCTCGGAGAAGAGCTTTTCCCAACCGTAGCCGTCCTCGGGCAGCCCGGGATAGGCGTCCTCTTCCTTGAGGGCGGTGACGTTGGGATCCTTCTGCTTTTCGCCGTTATAAACGCACGCGCTGGAGGCGTAAAAATAGCGCTGCACGCCAAATTTTTTCGCCGCGAGCAGCAGGTGGGTGTTGATCAGCACGGTGATCATGCAAAGCGCCTTGTTTAGCTCGATGAAACCCATTCCGCCCATGTCGGCGGCGAGATTATAGACGACGTCGCAGCCCTCGACCGCCTTCTCACAGGCGTCGAGGCGTTCGAGGTTCAGCTCGAAATTTTCCACGTCGTCGAACTTCTGGTACCACTCGGAAAAGGGCTTCTTGTCCACCGCGCGGAGATTGGTGTGGCCTTGGCGGCGGAGGTCTTTGATGAGATGGCCGCCGATGAAACCGCCGGCGCCGCAAATGAGGATTTTTTTCATAAAAAAAAGGTTGGGGAGCTAGAGGGCGGAGACATTCTCCGGCGCGGATGCTTCTTCAAGCGGATATTTGCGCCAGCCGAGCAACTGGCCGGCGATGCGCCAGACGAAGAGTGGATTGTTCACCAGATAACGCCGGGCGAGGCGGCGGGGCTGGGAGCAAAGGCGGAAAAACCACTCCAATCCCGAGCGTTGAATCCATCGCGGAGCCTGCCGCACCCGGCCGGAGTGAAAGTCGAACGCCGCGCCGACGCCAAACATCAGCGTCGTGTCGAGCTTCGGGAGATACTCCGCCATGAAGCGTTCCTGCTTTGGCGTGCTCAGCCCGACCCAGATGAGGTCCGGCTTTTTCTCCCGGACGAGCGCCACGAGCGCGGTCTCCTCGTCGGTCGTGAGCGGGCGAAAAGGCGGGCAGTAGGTGCCGCAGACCGTCACGCTAGGAAAGCGCGCCTCCAGCTTGGCCTGCAACTCCTCGGCCACCCCCGGCGCGCCGCCGTAAAAGAAATGCCGGAAGGGCGTCGCCTGCGTGGCGGCGAAAATCTCCAGCATCAGATCCGGGCCGTAAACGCGATCCACGAAGCTCCCGACCGCGCGTTTCCCCAGCCAGACGAGCGGCATGCCGTCGGTGGTGTTGAGAAATGCGCCATTCAGGATGCCCCGGAAGCCCGCGTCGCCCTGCGCCTCGGTGACACCATGCACGCCGGTCACGCAGACGTAGCCCTTCCGGCGCGCGCGCAATGCCTCCAGCACGGCCGCGGTCGCGATGGAAAGGTTCATCGCGCTCACGGAGACACCGAGGACGTTGAAGCGGGAAATCGTCATGGCTGGGTGGTGAAAGCC
>CAIQUL010000331.1 GCA_903874975.1 uncultured Chthoniobacter sp.
CCAAACGGTGTTTTCCTGCTTTCCATGCCGTCCCTGAATTTCCGCCCACCCGCTCGAGCACCCCAAAAAACTTCTCGTCATCGACAGAGTGACCGCCCGCGACGAAGGCAAGCTGCGCCGACTTGGGCGTGACAAGGCTGGAGCTTGGGAACGAGGGGAAAAGGGATTGTGAAACAACCGCTCCCGGCTAATGCTCCGCCCATGACTTCCACTCTCCACGCCTTTGCCAGCGGCGGACACTTGGTGATCTCCTTCCCCGAAGCCAGCGTGCCGCCGCAGGAGCGCGAAGATTTCATCGCCTTCCTCAAGGCCGAGTGGACGGCGCGGCAAAGCCGCTTCTCCGAGACGGATGCCAAGGCCCTGGCCGACGAGGTGGACGCCGGCTGGTGGACGCAGAATCGGGAGCACATTCTCCGCAGCATCGGCGCGGCATGAGCCAGCGGGTGGTGGTTGATGCGAACCGCATCTTCTCCGAGTTGATCGCCTCCAACCACCGGCTGCGCCATCAGAATTGTGAAGCCTCGGAGTCCAGCCGTTTCACAGCACTTCGATCGGATGCGTAATCATCCAGATGTCGATCTGCTGAAAGTCGCGCTTCAAGCGCTCCTTGAACTGCAGAAACCATTCACGGTTGACCGGCGTGTCCGGCACATCCGCAAACAGGCGCACCAGATCGTCCTTATAGGCCTAGCCTTCGTGCTGCCAGACACCGCGGATCGTTTGCGTCTCGAATGACACGGCTCCAAACCGGTCACGCAGTGCCACAATCACCTCGCCCACCAGATCGTCCGGGACCGGAGCGCCGTCGTTAAACCGCAGCGGCAGCAGAATCTCGTAGCGGCGCACAGACCTTCTCGTAGTTCAGATGCCCTTCCACGCTGAACGTGATGCCTTCCGCGGCCAGGTGCGGCAGCGCCTCCTCGGGCACCAGCGTCTCTCCAGACTTCCATGACCTGCCGTTAAAGCGCCCGGCCAAATAGCCCAGCCCGCGCTTTTCCATCTGAGCGTCGCTGAATTGCATCGAGTTCATCGGCGGTTGCCGTGTTGACATCGACCGGGCGGGTTGGCGTGGGGGGTGTGCATTGGCACGGTGGCTCTCCATGTTCCTTTGACCATGCGCACATGGCTTCCGACTTGCCGCTCGTTGACGAACCCGAGCTTCTTCAGCGCGCGAACCATGTCCGCTCCCGCCCAATCCCGGGGAATCTTCACCTCGTTTATGCGTAAGCCAACGCGGAGTGCTCGTGGAAGTGGAGGCGCGGCTTGGCATCACGCCGCGCGTCTCCTTCGTCGAAGTGGCAATGAATCAGTTCTCGGACCATCTGAATGAGTTCTTCCATCGTTTGACCGTGCGTCGCCATCTCCGGCTCATGGCAAACGGCGACAGCAAACCTTCTTCTTCTCGGACATCGAAATTTAGTTCCATGAGCGGGAACCATGGCGGTGCTGGCAATGACTGCAAGGCGCTTCCAAGCGAAGCGTCCCGCCTTAGACAATATTTCTCCGCGCCCTCCAACCGCTCGCCAAACGCGCTTTTCCTGCTTTCCTTGGCGTCCCTGAAATTCCGCCAATCCGCTTGAGCACGACTAAAAAACTTCTCGTCATCGACATCGCCGCCTTCGGCTGGAACCTCGTGTCGCATCTGCCCGAATTCCGCCCGGCGCGCGCGGTGTGGCCGGCGCTGACCTGCACGGCGCAGGCGAGTTTTCGCACCGCGAGCACACCGGGCGCGCACGGCATCGTGGCGAACGGCCTCTTTTTCAAAGACCTCACGAAGGTGCTCTTTTGGGAGCAAAGCGCGACGCTCTGCGCGGGGCCGCGCATCTGGGACGACTTCCGCGCGCGGGGCGGCACGGTGGGGCTGATGTTCTGGCAGCAGAGCATGGGCGAAAACGTGGACCTCGTGGCCACGCCCGCACCGATCCACAAGCACAGCGGCGGCATGATCCAGAGCTGCTACACGCAGCCCGCCGCGCTGGAGCAGCGGCTCAATGAAGCGATCGGCCGCCCCTTCAACCTGATGAACTACTGGGGGCCGCTCGCGAACCACAAGTCGAGCGACTGGATCGTGGATGCCGTGGTCGCCACGATGGGCCTGCCCGATCTCGCGCCCGACGTGCTGTTCGCCTACATCCCGCACCTCGACTACGACCTCCAGCGCCACGGCCCCGCGGGCCAGCCGGCGAAGAAAGCGCTCGATGTGCTGCTCGGCTATCTCACGCGGCTGAAAGCGGCCTGCGCGGAGCACGGCTACGACTGGATCTTTGTCGGCGACTACGCCATCGAGCCGGTGCAACGCGGCGCGGTGTTCCCGAATCGCGCGCTGCGGGAGGCGGGGCTGTTCAAGGTGCGCGACATCCGGCAGATGGCCTACACGGACTTTTTCACGAGCCCGGCGTTTGCGGTCGTGGATCACCAAATCGCGCACGTGTTTTGCCACGACCCGCAAGCCATCGCCGCCGCGCGCACTTGCTTGGCGGCTGTTCCCGGCGTCGCCGCGGTGCTGGATCGCGAAGCGCAAGAAGCGCGCGGCATCGCCCACCCGCGGAGCGGCGATCTCGTGCTCGTGGCGGAGGACGGCGCGTGGTTCGCGTATCCGTGGTTCGAGAAAAAGGAAGCGCCCGACTACGCCAGCCACGTCGATATCCACAACAAGCCCGGCTACGATCCGTGCGAACTTTTCTTCGGCTGGCCGCCGGGCAGCGTGAGCTTCGACACGACGAAAATCCACGGGGCGCATGGGAATGTGGGGAAGGGTTTCGAGATCGCGTGGTCGTCGTCTCTGACCTTCGACACGCCACCGGAGACCTTCCTCGACCTCGCGCGGGCGACGCAGCGGTGGATGAAAAACGCGGAGGTAAAATGACAGCTTTTCCGACGCTCCGCTCCGCCTTTCCCTCCGCGCCTCTGCGGCTCGGCGGCTTCTCCACCTCAACCGCCCGCCCGTGACCACCACCGTTCCACAGCGCATCGACGTCCGGTGGGAATTCCCCGTCGTCTTCACCCACGCCGTCTTCGCGCCCGCGAATCCCGTCCTCGTCGAAACCCTCAACCGTCTCGGCGAAAACCGCCGCCACCGCGCGATGCTCTTCATCGACGGCCATGTCGCCAAAGCGAATCCATCGCTCACGCAGCAAGCCGCAACCTACTTCGCCGCGCATCCGGCAAAGCTGGAGTTGGTCGGCGAGCCGCAGATCACGCCCGGCGGCGAAGCGGTGAAGAACGACTTCGCGCTCGTCGAGAAGTTCATCCGCCTGATGCTCAACGCGCACCTCGACCGCCAGTCGTTCGTCATCATCGTCGGCGGCGGCGCGGTCATGGATGCCGTTGGACTGGCCGCCGCGCTCGTCCATCGCGGCCTGCGCCAGGTGCGCGTGCCGACCACCGTGCTCGGGCAAAACGACGCCGGCGTCGGCGTGAAGAACGGCGTCAATTTCCTCGGCGGAAAAAACGCCATCGGCACCTTTGCCCCGCCCTTTGCGGTGCTGAACGACTACGACTTTCTCCTCACGCTCCCCGACCGCGACTGGCTCTGCGGCGTTTCCGAAGCCTTCAAAGTCTCGATCATCCGCGACCGCGCCTTTTTCGACCAACTCTGCGCCAGCGCCGCAAAGTATCCCGCCCGCGATTTCACCGCCATGCAGGTGCTCGTGAAGCGCTGCGCCGAAATCCATCTCGAACACATCCGCACCGGCGGCGACCCGTTTGAATACGGTCGCGCCCGCCCACTCGACTTCGGCCACTGGTCCGCGCACAAGCTCGAACTCCTGTCCGGCTTCCGCATCTCGCACGGCGAAGCCGTCGCCACTGGCGTGCTGCTTGACTCCATCTACGCGCAGAAAAAAGGGTGGATCACCGCCGCCGAACTCACGCTCATCCGCGACGGCCTCGCCGGGTCCGGCTTCCGCCTCTGGTTCGACGAACTCGACCAGCGCGACGCCACCGGCGCGCTCGCCGTCTTCGGCGGACTGCGCGATTTCCAGGAGCACCTCGGCGGCGAGCTGACCGTCACTTTTCCCCGCGGCCTCGGCGCGCGGCAGGAGGTCCACGAAATCGACCTTACCTTGATGGAAAGCGCGGTTCAGGAACTGCGCACTTCCACCCGCGCCCGATGATCGTCCAGCACTCCCCCCCGCTTCATCTCACCTATTGCCTGAACATCCACCCCGGCGAGAGCTGGGCGGAAAACTTCGCCGCGATCCGGGAAAAAGTGACTGCGGTGAAAGCGCGCGTCGCGCCCGATGAATGGTTTGGCCTCGGCCTCCGCATCGCACACCAGGCCGCGGAGGAACTCACGGCCAGCGCCGATCTCCGCGCCGAGGCGCTCGCCCTTTTCCACGAGCACCAACTCTACCCCTATTCGATCAACGGCTTTCCCTACGGCCGCTTTCACGCCGGCCCGGTCAAGGAAAACGTCTATGCCCCCGACTGGCGCACGCCCGAGCGGCTGAACTACACGATCCAGCTCGCCGATCTCCTCGCCGGCTGGCTGCCCGAGGGCATCGACGGCAGCATCAGCACCGTGCCGGGTTCGTTCAAACCGTGGATCACCACCGCGGCCGACACCGAGAAGATGGTCGATCACCTCGCCGCCGCGGTCGCTCATCTCGTGGCGCTCCGCGAAGACACCGGCCGCGAAATCCACCTCGGCCTCGAACCCGAGCCCGACTGCTTCCTCGAAACCACCGACGAGACCATCGCGTTTTTCGAGGACACCATTTTCACCGCCGGGGCCGCCGAGGTCGCACGCCTGCTGAAGTGCTACCGCTCCGATGCCGAAGCCATGGTCCGCCGCCATCTCGGTGTGTGCTTCGACACCTGCCACGTCGCGCTGCAATTCGAGGACCCCGTCGCCTCCCTGCGCGCCTATCGCGACGCCGGCATTCGGATTTCCAAAGTGCAGCTCAGCGCCGCGCTCCAGGCCGCCGCCACGCCTGAGACGTGCGCCGCGCTCGCGCCGTTTGCCGAGCCGGTCTATCTCCATCAGGTCAAAGGCCACGCGGCCTCCGGCGCGCAGTTTGCGTGGTTCGACCTGCCGACCGCGCTGGAGGAAATCCCCGGCTTCACTGACCTCGACGAAGTGCGCGTGCATTTCCACGTCCCGCTTTTTTTCACCGGCAACGGCCCCATCGGCTCCACTGCCGGCACGCTCACGCCGGAATTTTTCCAGGAACTCCGCGCCGGCGCGTGCCCGCATCTGGAGATCGAGACCTATACCTTCGACGTGCTCCCGCCCGAGGTGCATCCCGGCAACATCGTGGAAAGCATCGCGCGCGAATACGCGTGGGTGCTCGAACGCCTGCGCTGACGATTGCCGGGAAGCAATCAGTCCGATCCGAACGGTAGTTAAGCTCTCCGTTCTTTTTCGATCGGCAGCTGCATCAAGGACCGCGCCCGGTTGATCGGAAGCCGTTAATTCTGAGGCACTGAACCGACCCATTCCCACCAACCCACAACCCGAACACCAACCAAATCTCTCATAGCGAGTGGCTCAAACTTCGGGGGCAGGCCACGCCCGATCTCGTCGTTCCCGATTGGAATGAAGTAGCCACCGCGCCTTCGATCATCGGCAATGAAAAGCAGGTGATCTGGGGTCCGCCCGTGGGCCCACACTTCTTCCGTCTGCGGAGACCGTGAGACGCGCCCGTTGTTCGAGCCGTCCTGCGACAGGTAGCCGGTGATCGCGGCCTCGGGGAGGACCACGATCTTCGCTCCGTGCGCGGCGGCTTCGCGGATGAGCCTGGTCAGTTTCTTGGTATTCGCGGCCACTTCGCCCACCTGGGACGAACACGGCGCGGCGGCGACTTTCACCGTGCGCGGTTCCGCCGCCGGGGCCGGGTCGGCGGCCAGGACGAAGGCCAGGAGCGCGAGGAAAAGGTTGCGGCCGGGCAAGCACTGCCAGTTGCGAGCCAGTTGGGTGGGTGGTTCGTGGTGCGTGTGGAGGGAAACGTGACTGGTAGCGCGAGCGGGGCAAGCGGGACGCCTGCGCTACGGCAGGCGGCGCGCCGCGGGCTCAGGGCTTCGCGGGCATGGGTGGCGGTTCGGTGATGATCTTGGACTTGCCCATTTTGTGGAAAAGGCCGCCGCTGCTGAAATTCTGCCAGCCCCAGCGCAGCCAGCGCAGGAGCGCGGCGGCGAGCCAGAGCGCCCAGACGAGCATGGCGAGGCGATACCACCAGATGGAGATCGAGACGCAGCCGGGCTGTGGGAGCAGCGGACCGCTTCGGGCCTGAAACCAGCGGAGCATGGTGCGGCTGGAGCCGTTACCGCTGATGAACATTTCGGGATTGCCGAGCAGCCCGGCGTGGACGGCCACGAGCAGGATGCCGAGCGCGCCGACGGTCAGGCCGATGAGCACGAGCTGGAGCAGGTTGTAGCGGACGGGGCCGAGGCGTTGGAAACCTTCGCGTCCACGCGCGGCGAGGGCAAAGAGCCAGCCGATGACGACGAGCGCGGCGGGCAGCGGGACTTGCGTGAGGCCGATGACGAGCAGCATCCACGACGCCGTCTGGATCGGCGAAAACGCCGTGCG
>CAIQUL010000332.1 GCA_903874975.1 uncultured Chthoniobacter sp.
GAGACCAAGCTCACCGCCGCGTGGGCCGCGCTGCACCCGCCGCTGCGCGAGGCGCCCGCGAACCACGAAGCCGCGGACCTCGTGCTGCTCGGGCGCCTGCTCAGCCTGGCCCACAGCGGCGAGGCGCGCCCGATGCGGACGCTGCTCGAACTCGCCACCGCCCAGCCCGCCGCTCCCGCCGCGCGCAATCTCGTGCGGCTGGCGCACGAAGGCGCGGGCCGCGTGAACGTGCGCACGCATCTCGCGCTCGATGCTTACCGGCTGAACGTCTCGGCGGAGGAAATCGATGTCGTCGCGGAACTGTGCCTCGTAATGAGTGGCGAGCAGGCGCGCATCGCGGCGCTGGTCGCGGGCGCGCAGACGGCGGAGGAGTGGGCGAAAGTGACGACGCGGCTGCGCACGGTGCTGAGCGTGGGGCAGAACGTGGACAACGTGCTGGACGCGCTGAAAAGTCACGACGGCCCCGCGGCGACTCTGGCCCAGCGGATGCAGATCGCCTTTGCCCGCGAGGGCGAAAAAATGGGGCGCGAACTCGACGCCGGGGCGGGGACTCCGAAGTTCAAAAACGCGCTTGCCGCTTTCACGAAAGGCACGGCGGGCAAGGCGGCCGAGGCCTTTGCCATCAAGCAGCAGCTCGCCGGGCAGGTCGTCGCGACGACGCTCAAAAAAGTGGGCGGGCGCCCTTTGTCCGTCCGCAAAGTTCCGCCGGTGAATCTCGCGGAGACGGTGGCGGGGACGCACGCCAGCCTGGTCGAGCAGGTGGACACGGCGTGGGCGGGCGTGGAGCAGTTGCTGGCCGCGCAGGCGGCGGTGGCAAAGGTGGAAAAACTCACGCCCGCGGAGCGCGCGGCGCTGACGAAGCTGGGCAAGCTGACCGGCGAACAAAGCACGGCGCAACTCGAGGCGCAGTGGGCGGCGCAGGGCGAGATTTTCCAGGCGCGCGGTGATTTCGAGGAAAGCCGCGCGGGGGCGGACAACGCGTTCGTCGGCGATCTGCGGCGGGCCACCGTGGCGCTGCAAAATGTGCAGACGCTGGCGCGCGGCGATGGCGCGGAGAAGACCGCGGAGCGCCTCGCGGTGCTCGGGCAGAGCCTGCGGGTTTTGGAAAGCGGTCACAGTTTGCAGGAGATCATCGAGGGGCTCGGGGCGCTGAGCGCACTGGAGCGGTGGGCGCTGCGCGCTCCGCAGGCACGGACCGTGGCGGTGCGCGATTGGGCATGGCTGTCCACGCGCTTGCAGATGGTGCCGGGGGAGTTTCGCGGACTGGGGCTGAAGGATGACGAAACGCGCGCGGCGCTCGACGCGGCGGCGGCGGCGGTCGAGGCGATTTCCGGTGGTCCGGCGGCGCTCGCGGCGACCGCGGAGATGGGCGTGCGCCGCCAGCTGGATCGTCCGCCGGCGAGCGTGCGCAGCGAGGTGGACATGGTGGCGGGCAGCGGGCGGGCAGCGCTCGCGCTTTTGGGCAAAGCGATGGCGCTCGCGCGGAGCAATCTCAACACCCTCACGCCGCCGATCAGCGAACTCGCGCTCGCTTTGGCGAAGGAGGAAGCCGTGCTCAAAGTGGTGACGGTCGCGCACACGGCGAAAGCCGGCGCGGCCCAACCGGCGGAGAACAAGGCGGAGGCGCAACCGCAGCTTGCGCGGCAGCAGGGGATCAATCTGCGGATCGAGACGCTGAAGGATTTGATCCGCGCCGATGCGAATGAGCGGAGCGTTTTGCCAAAGGATCAGCGTGAGCGGATGCGCGATGCCGATGACGCGGTGCTCTCGCTCAAAGACCCGCCGCCCGCCGCGGCGCAGGCGCTGCTCGCTGCGACGCAGAGCCCCGAGGCCGCGCGGCAGAAATCCGATCTCGAACGCGCGACCGGGCACGAGCAAAAGATCGTGGACGCGCTGCACCGGATCGCCGGGCACTACGCGGCGCTGGCCGAGGGGAAGGATGTCGCGGGGACCCGCGCGGAGCTGCGGAAGGAGGAAGGGGACCGCCAGCAGGATCTCGACGCGCAATCCGACAAGGCCGAAAAGTTGGCGGAGATGGCGGAGAAAAGCGCGGCGGATTTGCTCAAGGAACTGGAAGGGAAGCTGGCCGAAAACCCGGAGATGCAGAAGGAGCTGAACGCAATCTCGAAGGACACGCTGGCCAACGCCAAGGACAAGCTCGACGCCGCGGCGAAGACCGAGGCGGAGGTGGCGAAAAAAGTGAACGAGCAGGCCGCGAAGGACAACGCGGCGCAGCGCCAGCTCTCGACCCTCGAAGCTGCGCGGCTCGCCGCTTCGCTCGCGCGGGAGACGCTGACCGCCGCGGAAAATGCCACGCAGTCCGCCGAGGCGGCAGCGAACAAACCGGCGCACGACCGGGCGAAGCTCGCGCAGGAAAAGGCGGCGGCGACCGTGCTGGCGGCGGACGCGACGGTGGAGGCCGCGCAGAAATTGGAGAGCGCGCAAAACGTCGCGGAGATCGTGGCGGAGGCGAAGGTCGTGCAGGACAGGGCGGGGAAAATCATTCCGCAGGCGCAGGGCGCGAAGTCGCAGGCGGAACAGTCGGCGGCGGGGGCCAAGCGCGAGGTGCAAAAGCCGGGATCGCAGCCGGCGGCGAATCAACCGGCGCTGGAGCAAGCCACGCTGGCGGGGCAAAAGGGGCAGGCCACCGTGGACGCGGCGAAGGAGGTGATCGCCGCCGCGAAAGAGGCGGCGGAGCAGGCGCAGGCGATTGCGAAAAATCCCGACGGCGCGCCGCAGAATCCGAAGCTGGCGACGGCCGCTTTGGAGCAAAAGCCGGTGGAGCAACTGGCGAAGGAAGCCTCCACTGAAGTGGATCGCGCGGCCCGCCACGAGGAGCGGCTGGAGAATCGCGAGGCCGGGGAGAAACTGGCGCAGCTCGCGGCGAAGATTGACGACACCGCGAAGAATGACGTGCCCGCGGCGGATCAGGCGGTGAAGAAAGCGGAGAACGCCGCGGCGGCCCGGGAGCCGGTGCAGAAGGCCGCCGACAAATTGGCGAAGAACGCCGAGGAATTGAACCAGGCCACGCAACCGCAGAGTTCGCCATCGCCGAAGGACCACCCGCCGCAGCCCGGAGAGCCCAAGAGCGGAGAGTCGAAAGACGGTGCAGCGAAAAGCGGCGAGCCCAAGGATGGGGCGCCGAAGGACGACGAAGGCAAGGGCGGTCCGCCAAAGGAAGGTGCCGGCAGCCCGCCCAAGCCCGGCGCGGGCGGTCCTCCGAAACCCGGAGCCGGCGGTCCACCGAAGCCCGGCGAACCCGGCGCTCCACCCGCCGCCACGCCGGCCGAACAGGTCGCGCTCGCCCGTTTGCTCGATCTGCTCGACTCGCAGTTGAACGCCCCGGCCGCCGCCCAACTCGCGCCCTCCCCCCAACCTTCGCCACCCGGCGCACCCGGCGCACCCAGCCCCGCCGGCGCGATGGCTCAGGCCACGATGGCTGCGATGCGCCAAGGCAGCCTCCCCATGCCGGTCCCAAACTTCACCGGCAGGCCCGCCCCGAGCCAGTTGGCCGAATCCAAAGGCGGTGCCGGCTCCCCCATGCCCATGCCCGCGGGCCAACTGCCCAGCTTGACCGAGCTGAAGCGCGGCGACTGGGGCAGGCTCCCGCCGAAAATGGCGGAAGAAATTAACAAAGGACTTTCCGAAACCATTCCCGGGGAATACCGCGAAGCTGTCGAAACCTACTACCGCGTCATTGCGGAGAAATCCAAGAAGCCATGAACCCCACCTCACGCCGCGCGCTTTCCCTCAGAAACACCGGGCATGCACTCTGCACCCTCACCCTGAGTCTCAGCCTCGTGACCGCCACCGCACCCGCGCGCGCGGCGGAGAGCAATCCCAAGGTCGATGCCTCCCTGAAATCCGCGACTGGCTTTATCCTGAGCCAGGTGAAGCCCAACGGTGAGTTTGGCCAGCAGTATCCCGTGACCATGACGTCGCTTTCCATCCTCTCCCTAGCCGCCTGCGGGCACCAGCCCACAGACCCATCGCCCGAGGGTCAGGCCATGCGCAAAGGACTCGATTTCGTCCTGCTCGCCGAGAACCAGACCAAGGACGGTTATTTCGGCAAAGCGCCCAATGACGGTGGCCGCATGTATGCCCACGGCATCATCACCCTCATGCTCGCCGAGATGGTCGGCATGGGTGTGAACGACAAACAGGACGCGCTCATCCGCGAGCGGCTCAAGCTCGGCATCAAGCTGATCCTGCGCGCGCAAGCCATGCGCAAAGACCCGCTGAACACCGGCGGCTGGCATTACGAGCCCGACATGGCGACCGCGGATATGTCCGTCACCTGCTGGCAGGTCATGGCATTGCGCGCCGCGCAAAACGCCGGCCTGGACGTGCCCAAGGAAGCCATCGACAAGGCCGTGGATTACATCAAGCGCTTGTATATGGCCGTGCCCAACTCGAACCCACCCGCCGGTGGCTTCGGTTACTCCGCGCCCGCCACCACCACCTCCACGACCGCCGAGGGCCTGCTCGCCATCCAGGTCTGCGGCCGCTACGAGGACAAGGAAACGGTCAGCGCCGGCAACCACCTATTGAAAGAGGACATCAACAAGGCATCGCACCTCTTCTACACCCTCTACTACTACGCGCAGGGCATGTATCAGCGCGGCGGAAAATTCGCCGAGGCCTCCAAGCGCATCGTCCCCGAAATCCTCATCCCAAAACAAAAGCCCGACGGCTCCTTTGAAGGCCAAGACGAAGGCGGCGGCAAAGTCTATACCGCCTCCATGGCCGTCCTCGCCCTCGCGGTGAAGAACCACTTCCTACCCATCTACCAGCGGTAGGCGGGCGGTCTCTTCAGCGCGGAGCGGGGGCGGAGAGAATGTCGCTTGGACTTCAGTCCAAAATGGGTGGGCGCTTTGGTCTAGCGTCCCAGCGGCTTTGCTCTCCCGCTCATGGTTGCCGGCCATCCTATGGCAGCCCGCTATTCAAAGTGGATATTGCCCTGGCGCTTCGGCGGGCGCAGCACGGTGCGGCCTCCGGCGCGGCGGCGGAGTGGGTCAAAGATTTCGTCGAGCCCGTCCACTTTCATCTGGTGGACCATGCGGAGCAGCTCGCCGAGCCGGCCTTGGGGAAAGCAGTCTTTGCGCGCGAACCACGCGAGATACTCCACGGGCAGATCGTAGAGCGGCACGCCGCGCGGCGGAAAATGTGCGGGGCCGAACTTCCCGAACGGCATCCGCGTCCTCGCGAGATCCGCGAGATCGGCGACCATGAAATCGCGCAGCCGCTCTTCGTCCATCGCACGTTACTTTGCGGCCGGGACGCGGACCTTCAGATTGCGGAAAGCGACCTCGTCGCCGTGATCCTGCAGCAGGAACGGCGACTTTGTCTTCACGCCGAAGTTTGGCTCCCGCCGGTATTTGCTCTTGGCGATGCGCGCCGTCAGGTCGTCGCTCCCCATGTCGAACTCCACGATCTTCACGCCGTTGAGCCATTGCTCGACATGCGCGCCCTGCACGAGCAGCCGGCTCTGGTTCCATTCGCCCACGGGCTTCACCTTGCGCTCGGCGGCGGGCTCGATGAGATCGTAAAGCGCGGCTGTCTGATGGCTCCGTCCGCCACGCTTGCCGTCGGGATGGTTCTCGTCGTCGATGAGCTGATATTCAAAGCCGATGTTTCTCTCCGGGGTGGGTAGGTTGTATTTCACCCCGCTGTTGCCCACCGCGCCGATCTTCCACTCCCATGTCAGCTCGAAATCCCCGAAGTGCTCGACGGTCACGATGTCGCCGCCGCGCGCTCCCTTGCCGAGAAAAATAGCCCCGTCCAGCACCGTCCAGCCTTTCGTGGGGATGCCGCTTTTCCCGATGGGCTGCCAGCCGGCGAGCGTCTTGCCGTCAAAGAGCAGCTTCCATCCGGCGGCGGTTTCGTCGGCGGTGAGGGTGTTGGTGTCCGCGCCCTGCGCAGCGAAAAGCGGGAGAAGCAGAGCGAGGCTGGCGGCGAGGAGGGTGGGGCGGATGAGCATGGAGGTTAGTGTTTTGGCGGTGAGCGAAGGCGGTGCAGTATTCGGTATTGAGAAAAGTAGAGGGACTTGAAAACTGCATACGGCATTCTGCGTCCGCCCTCACCACAGTCCCATCGCCACCAGCCGGGCAAATGCCGCCAGCGTGTTCGCATCGCGGATTTCGCCGCTGGCGATCATCGCGCGGAACTCCTCGCGGGTGAACGCGCGGCACTCCGTGATAGCCTCCGCGCTGTCGTGCGCGTGACCGTGCGGGCTGGGCACGACGCCGCGGGCGAGCAGGAGGTGGCTGTGCTCATCGGTGAAACCGGCGCTCGGGAAAAAATGTCCGAGCGCGACCAGTTCGCCGTCGGGCGCGAGTTCATAGCCGCTTTCCTCGCGCAGCTCGCGCAAGCCCGTCGCCCGAATCGCGTCGGGCTCTGCGTTGTCGTCGATCTGCCCGGCGGGAAACTCCCAGATCGTCGCGCGAATCGGCACGCGTTCCTGGCGCACCAGCACGAGCTTTCCGTCCGGCGTCAGCGGCGCGATGACCACCGCGCCCTTGCGGTGCGTGACCGTCCAGGTGAACGGCTCCGCGCGCGTCGGCGAAGTCACGGTCGGGCGATGGACTTCGATGTAGGGATTCGCAAAGAGCGTCTCGTCGGCGAGCGTGCGCCAGCCTGCGGAGTCGGCGATGAAATGATGAAAAGGCATCGGTGGGGCGGCGGGCAAAGTAGGAGGCCCGGAGGATTCGCGCAATGCGCGGCTTTTCGTGGGTGCAACCTGGCCGGCAGGCGGCACCGCCGATGCCGTTGGTGAGGTTTCTATTTCAATGCAGAGACGCAGAGATCGCAGAGATTCCCGGGTGCTGAGTTTTCGACTCTCCGGACGGTGAACTCTCCCATTCCAACTCTGCGTCCTCCGCGCCTCTGCGGCTCTGCGTTAAAAACAGCAAGCAACAGCATGTCCCGCTCAGGCCTGGACACGCTTGCCCAGCCTCCACACGCCCACCTCAGGCCACGATCTCGCGGATGACGTTCCCGTGCACATCGGTGAGCCGCAGGTCCCGGCCGCCCCAGCGGAAGGTGAGGCGTTCGTGGTCGATGCCGAGCTGGTGCAGGACGGTGGCCCAGAGGTCGTACACGGTGCTGACGTTGGTGACGGCGCGGTAGCCGAATTCATCGGTGGCCCCGTAGGCGACGCCGCCTTTGATGCCACCGCCGGCGAGCCATGCGCTGAATCCGAAAGGATTGTGATCGCGACCGTTGCCGCCTTGCGAGAATGGCGTGCGCCCGAATTCTCCGGCGAAAACGATGAGCGTCTCATCGAGCAATCCGCGATCCTTGAGATCGCCCATGAGGGCAGCGATGGGGGCGTCCACCTGCGCGGCCATGGCTCCGTGGCCCCTGTGAATTTCGCCGTGCTGGTCCCATGGGTTTTCGGGACCGCCCTCGCCGATGCCCACGCTGCAGCACGAGAGTTCGACAAAACGCACCCCGCGCTCGACGAGCCGGCGGGCCATCAGGCACTGGCGGGCATAATCAGCGTGGACCGCGTTCGGGCTATCCACGCCGTAGCGCTTCCTGGTGGTCGCGGATTCCGAAGTGATGTCGGTCAGCTCGGGCACTGCCTCCTGCATGAGGAAAGCAGTCTCCGCATTCGCGACCGAAGCCATGACGGCATCTTGGGCCGCGACGCGATCGGCGAAGCCACGGTCGAGTTTTCCGATGAGGTCCAAGGAGCGGCGCTGCTCAGCCTTCAGCATGGCGGGCGTGATGTCTGGCACGGCCTGGTTGTTCGAGAGGTTAAAGATGGAGCCTTGGTTGGTGGCGGGGAGGAAGGCATTGCCGAACATGCTCACGCCTCCGACGGGGGTGACGGCCTTCTTTGACTGGAGCACGATGTAGCCGGGAAGGTTCGGGTTCATCGTCCCGCACCCATAATTCACCCACGCTCCCGCGCTCGGATAACCGAGAAAGGGAAAGCCCGTGTGCAAGAAAAAGTTGCCCGTCGCGTGCTCGCTGAACTTCGCGTTCAACGAGCGGATGATCGCGAGGTCGTCGGCCCGCTCCGCGATCTTTGGAAACATGTTGGTCATCTCCAGGCCGGACTGCCCGTATTTCGCCATCTCCCACGGCGAGGCCATGATGTTGCCGTTGTTGTCAAACTGGGTGCGCTCGATGGCGACCGGCATGGGCTGGCCGTGGCGCTGCTTGAGCATCGGCTTGGGGTCGAAGGAGTCCACATGCGAGAAGCCGCCGGACATGAAGAGGAAGATCACCGACTTCGCGCGCGGCCTGTGGTGCAGCTTTGGCCGGGACGATGCCGCTTCGGCGGAATTGATCAGGCTCGAAAGAGCATACGCGCTGACGCCGCGGGAGGTTAGTTTGAGGAATTCGCGGCGGCTGTGCGGGGTAATGGACATGGATCAGCTAGCGGTTGTCGAAATACCTGGGGATACCCATTTCAGCACCTTCTTTTCCTTCTTCTTCCGCGTTTCCTGATAAGGAGATGAAGAAGAAGTTACGGACATCGGATGCGAAGGGTATTTCAACAGACTCCTAACGAGTCGGCTCGCCTCAAGCGATGAGGCTCTTCCACACGTTCCCATGCACGTCGGTCAGCCGCAGGTCGCGGCCGCTCCAGCGGTAGGTGAGGCGTTCGTGGTCGATGCCGAGTTGGTGCAGGACGGTGGCCCAGAGATCGTACACGGTGCTGACATTGGTGACGGCGCGGTAACCGAGTTCGTCGGTGGCTCCGTAGGCGACGCCGCCTTTGATGCCTCCGCCAGCGAGCCAGAGGCTGAAACCGAAAGGGTCGTGGTCGCGACCGTTGCCGCCTTGCGAGAACGGTGTGCGTCCGAATTCCCCGGTGAAAACGATCAGGGTATCCTCCAGCATCCCGCGGTCCTTGAGGTCGCCGATGAGCGCGGCGATGGGGCCGTCGATCTGTTCGCCCATGGCTCCGTGGCCTTTTTTCAAATCGCCGTGCTGGTCCCACGGGTTGGCGGCACCGCCAGCGCCGATGTTCACGGTGCAGCATGAGAGTTCGACAAAGCGCACGCCGCGCTCGACGAGCCGGCGGGCCATCAGGCACTGGCGGGCATATTCAGCGTGGACCGCGTTCGAGCTGTCCACGCCATAACGCTTCTTGGTGGCGTCGGATTCGGACGAAATGTCGGTCAGCTCCGGCACCGCTGCCTGCATGCGGAACGCGGTCTCCGCATTCGCGACCGAAGCCATCACCGCGTCCCTGGCGGCCACGCGATCGGCAAAGCCTCGGTCGAGTTTCCCGATGAGGTCCAAGGAGCGGCGCTGCTCGACCTCGATCATGGCTGGCGTAATGTCGGGCACGGCCTGGTTGTCCGAGATGTTAAAGATCGAGCCCTGATGGATCGCGGGGAGGAAGGCATTGCCGAAAAGACTCACGCCGCCGTGCGGGATGGCGGCCTGCTTTGACCGGAGCACGATGTAACCGGGAAGGTTCGGGTTTTCCGTGCCGCACCCATAGCTCACCCATGCTCCGGCGCTCGGGTAGCCGAGAAAGGGAAAGCCGGTGTGCATGAAAAAGTTGCCCTGCGCGTGCTCGCTGAACTTCGCGGTCATCGAGCGGACGATCGCGAGGTCGTCGGCGCGCTCCGCGATCTTCGGCAGCATGTTAGTCATCTCGAGGCCCGACTTCCCGTATTTCCCGATCTCCCACGGCGAGGCCATAATGTTGCCGTTGTTGTCAAATTGCGTGCGTTCCACTGGGACGGGCATGGGTTGGCCGTGGCGCTGCTTGAGCAGCGGCTTGGGATCGAAGGTATCCACATGCGAGATGCCGCCGGACATGTAGAGAAAGATCACCGACTTCGCGCGCGGCTTGTGATGCAGCCGCGGCAGGGGCGAGGCAGTGCCGGCGGCGTTGACCAGGCTGGAGAGGGCAAAGGCGCTGACTCCGCGGGAGGTCAGCTTGAGAAATTCGCGGCGGCTGTGCTGGCTAATGGACATAGATCAGTTCCTTCGAGTTGAGAATGGCGTGGGCGATGCGGAAGTAAGGATCACCGGCATTCTTGCCCCCGGCTTCTGAGGGAGCGGATGCGCCGTTGATGAATTCGAGGCACGCGGCGGCCTCGGCCGGTGTCGGAGGCCGGGCGTAGGCTTGCTTGAAGATGGCATCGATCTTGGCTTCGGGCGTGGCGAACGCGCTGTTATCGCGCACGCGCTGCGCCCACTGCCGCGCCGCGTCACCGACGATCTTCCCGTTCATCAGCGTGAGCGCCTGGGCGGGGACGTTGGTGGAGTTGCGCACGCCGGTCGTCGAGGTCGGGATCGGGAGGTTGAAGGAGGTGAGGAAGCCATTGAGGCTGTTGCGTGGCATCGGAGTAAAGACGGCGCGCTTCGGCACTTCGTTGGCGGCGACAAAGCGGATGCCGTCGAGGATGGCTTCGGCATCCAGACGGCGCGGGGTGAAGTAAGCCAGCCGCAGGTTTTCCTGATCCTTGTCGCCATTGGCGGCGGGCGGTGCGCTGGCGGAGCGAAAGGCGCGACTCATCACGAGGCCGCGCACGAACTTCTTCATCGACCAGCCGCTGCCGCGGAAGTCGGCGGCGAGGTAATCGAGGAGCTGTGGGTGCGTGGGTTCGCTGCCGAGTCGGCCAAAGTTATCCGTCGAAGCTACAATCCCGCGCCCGAAGGTGTGATGCCACAGGCGGTTCACGAGCACCCGCGCGGTGAGTGGGTTGCGCTCGGCGAGAACGTCGTTCGCCAGTTCCATCCGCCCGCTTCCCGTCTTCGGATAAGGCTGGCCGCGGAAGACCTCCAGGAAGCCGCGCGGCACCGGTGCCTCCTCCTTCTTGTAATCCCCGCGCACCAGCATCGGCTGATTCCACACCTCGCCCTCCATGACGCCCGGCGCGCGCGTCGGAATCCGGATCTCGCTTTCAAGCTTCCGATAAGTCTCCACGAGCGACTTCAGGTTCGCCGGCAATGCCGCGGCGTTATTGGCTAGGAAGCCCTGACTGGCAAACGCATCGAGAAGCTGGGCCTGGGGATCGGTCATGCCTCCCTTCTGCCAGGCGGAGATCGCACCGCGCAGTGCCTCGCGGTAGAAAACGAGGAGCGATGCGCGGTCGGTGATCTTGTCAGTCCCGGGCAAGGCCGCAATCGGCGCACCCAACTCCCGCATCCCTTCATTCCCCGCGTAGGCCTCCAGCAGACCGAACCACGAGCGTCCATCCCCCGTAGCCGTGGGGTTGTCGGCCGAGGTGTGGATATGGAAGAAGCCTTTCTCGCCGTTCCAATAGGCATACTTGCCCATGCCGACCCATCCTGGCGTGGGGTTCACCTTTGCCGATGGGTGGAGCAAGCCATTCTCCAGCGGATAGCTGCGGGCGCTAAAGCGCACGACGGCCTTTTCGCCGAATGCGCGGAGGGCCGCACTCTTGCCGGCGGCTTTGTGAAAGACCGAGCTGAGCACGCCGCTGTGTTTTTGCGAAATCAGGTGCGAGTAGATGCCCGCCGGGTAGATCCCGGTGAAAACCTTCCCACCCTCCGCCGCCAGCGCGAACGACCCCGCCGGGCTGACTTTCGCCCCGAGCCCGTTGCCACTGCGGGACCACCGGTCGAATGTCGCCTGGTCGCGCAAGTCCGCGTAGAACGTCGCGTTTTTCTTCGCCTGCTCGTTGTGCGCGCGGCCCGCCTCAAGCGCGGTCCGCAACGCGTCCAACTGCTTCTTGATGTCGGCGGGTTCGAGTTTCTGCAGCTTGGCCCACGCGCCCAGCGGATGCTTTTCGTCGATCTTTCCGAGGTCGGCTTTTTCCAGCAGACCCATCGCCGCATCCACCTCGCCGAGCCACTGCGCGGCGAATCCACTGCGGATCTCACCCTTGAGCTTCTCGATCTCGGCCCGGTGGAGGTTCTGCCGCTCGGGCGAGTCCACATTCACCGTCGCGGGACGGCTGCTCACCATGATGCCGTAGAACTTGTAGAAGTCCGCCTGGCTGATGGGATCGAACTTGTGGTTGTGGCAGCGGGCGCACGAGACCGTCATCCCGAGCATGGCTTTCGTGACCACGTCGATCTGGTTGTCGGTAAAAGTAATCTGCTCGTCGTAGGCATCCGTCACGCCGAAGCCATGCGGGACCATGCGCAGATGCGCGGGGCCGATGGCGGATTCATTGATGCCCAACTCCGCGTTGATCCGCGGCTTGGGCAAAAGGTCGCCCGCCAGATGTTCGCGGATGAGCTGGTCGCCGGGCACGTCGGCATTGAAGGCGCGGATGAGATATTCGCGGTATTGCTGCGCATGCGGAATGGCGGGGTCACTTTCGCTGCCGTGGGACTCGGCGTAGCGATACCAATCCATCCAGTAACGCGCCCACCGCTCGCCATAACGAGGCGAAGCCAGCAGGCCATCCACCAGCGCGGTGTAAGCCGCCTCCGTGGGCTGCGCCACAAAAGCCGCCACCACCTCGGGCGTCGGCGGCAGGCCGGTGACGATGAGATGCAGCCGCCGCACCAGCGTGCCCGGATCGGCCACCGGCGCGGGCTGCAAGCCGTTCGCCTTCAGCCCCGCGAAGAGGAAACGATCAATCGCCCCGCCATTCCACGCCGCGTCCTCCGCGCGCGGCGGCTCCGTTTTCACCACCGGCTGAAACGCCCACCACTGCGCGCGCCGGTCGCGCATCGCGCTCCAATCCATCTGCCCCGCCAGCTCTGCCTTTGTCGGTTTCGCCACCCGCGGATCGGGCGCACCCATGGCGATCCACTCCTCGAGATGCTTGATGCTGAGGTTGGAAAGTTTCGGCGCCTTCGAGGGCATCGGGTCATAGTCTCCCAAGTGCTTCACCGCAAGGATCAGCGGGCTCTTCGCGGGATCGCCGGGGATGACCACCTTTGCCAGCACCCCGCCGCGATAATCCAGCGCGAGGTCGCCCTTCATTTTGTCGATGCTGTTGTGGCACGAGTAGCAGTGCTCCGCCAAAATCGGCCGCACCTTCGCCTCGAAAAACTCCCGCTGCGCCGGGGTGATCTCTTGCGCACCGACGAGGGCCAGTGAGGTGATGAACAGGAAGGTTGAGACGAAAAGTGTGCGCGTCATGGAAATGAAAGGGTCGGAGAATCTGCGGAGTGCGAGCATGCGACTCATGCTTCAGTTCGGGTGATCGAAAAGTGCGGAAAATCTTAGGAGGCTGTGGAAAAGCGATGCGCGCCGGTGTTCTTCATCTCCTTTCACTCTCCATGGAAGAAGATGGAGAAGAAGCAGAAGAGGATGGTGACTTGCCGAGGCGAGTTTCTCCGTCTTTTACCCTGCTAAGCTCCCGCCCAGCGGTCACGGAGTTCGCGGAGGCAGAGGCGAAGATCGCCGTGGTGCCGGGTGTGGATGAGGGCGGCTTCACCAACGGGGAGGCGTCCGTCGGTGAGTTCGGTGGCGAGTTCGGCGAGGAGGGCGGGGCTGGTGGTGGTGTCGAGGAGGGTGGGGAGGCGGCCCGTGCGGTGGAGGGTGATGATGGCACCCGCGAGGCCGTTGATGGCGGTGCGGAGGGGGAGCCATTCGCGAGTCTGGAGGTGCTCGGCGCCGTCGAGGAAGAGGAGGTCGGGAGCGCGCATCTCGCGGACTTCGGCGAGGAGGGCGTCCTTGTCAGCGCGGCGGGTCTCGAGAGTGAGGCGAAAGGGGCGCGGGCGGAAACCCAGGGCGGCGAGTCGGGCGGCGAGTTCGTGAAGGAGGAGTCTCTTGCCAGAGCCGGGCGGGCCGACGATGGCGCAGCAGTATTCGGTGGCGGCGCAGCGGGCGAGGAGCGTCTGCCAGCTCTGGCCGGCAGGAAAACGATACTCCAAGCGGGCGAGTCGCGAGTGGTCGAAGGGATTGTCGGTGGAAGGCATCGGTGAATTTGGCGCGATCTTTTCACAGCGGCGGCTTTTGGCAAAGCGGTTCGTGTGGCGGCTGTTGCGGGCCTGCCGGCATGCTTGCCATGCGGCGCGGCGCGTGCGAAAAACCGCGCGTCAATCCAACCCCAACCCGCCAATGAAACCCGTCGCCGCACTGCTTCTGCTCATTCTTCTCACCGTCTCCGCCCCGGCTGAACCGTTGCCTGTGCCCACGGGCGAGTTCACGCGCCTCCAGCTCACGGACGAATTTTGGGCGGAGGGGATCGCCGCGGGAGACTTCAACCGCGATGGCAAACAGGACGTGGCCTACGGGCCGTATTGGTGGGCCGGACCGGAGTTCAAGACGAGGAAGGCGTTTTACCCCGATGCGCGGCGCTCGAAGAGCAAGAAGCCGGACGGGACGCCGGTGGAGTTCGCGGGGTTCAAGGGTGCGCTGGGCACCGAGAATGAATACTCGGACAATTTTGTGACCTATGGCGCGGACTTCAATGGCGATGGGTGGGACGACATTCTGGTCATCGGCTTTCCGGGCAAGGAGACGTTCTGGTATGAAAATCCGCAGGGCGCGGAAGGTCCGTGGGCCAAACATCTGGCGTGGGATGTGGTGGATAACGAGTCGCCGATGCTGGCCGACCTGCTGGGCAACAAGCAGCCCGTGCTGGTGTGCAGCTCGCGCGGTTTCCTCGGCTACGCGCAGCCCGACCCGAAGAACCCGACGGCCAAGTGGACGTGGCAGGCCATTTCGCCCAAGGGGCCGTGGCAGAGATTCACGCACGGAATCGGGGTGGGGGATGTGAATGGCGACGGCAAGCCCGACTTGCTCGAAGCAGGCGGCTGGTGGGAGCAGCCGAAGTCGCTGGAAGGCGGGCCGGTGTGGACTAAGCACGAGGCGCGGTTCGGCACCGGCGGCGCGCAGATGTCCGTCTTCGACGTGAACGGCGACGGGAAGAATGACATCATCACCAGCCTCGAGGCGCACGGCTACGGGATCGTTTGGTTTGAGCAGACGAATGAAGGCGGCGCGCAGGGCTGGACAAAGCACGTCATCGTCGGCCGCTCGCCCGACGAAAATCCGCAGGGCGTGAAATTTTCGCAACCGCACGCAATCTGGCTCCAGGACATGAATGGCGACGGTTTGCCCGACTTCATCACCGGCAAACGCTTTTGGGCGCACGGCCCCGGCGGCGATCCGGAACCGATGGGCACGCCGGTGCTGTATTGGTTCGAGTTGAAACGCACGCCCGCCAAGACCGATGCCGCCGGCAAGGTGACCGAGCCGGCCAAAGCGGGCTTCACGGCGCATCTCATCGACGACAACTCCGGCATCGGCACCGACGTGAAAGCGGCCGATCTCAACGGCGACGGCAAGCCCGATGTGCTCGTGGGCAACAAGCGCGGGGCGTTTATTTTCCTACGGAAGTAAGGGGAACCGCCGGCGGACGGAGCCCGCGGTCCGAGGACGCGCATCAAGCAACCGCCACGCACTCCCGAGCGGATTGGGGCTCCTAATATTCCATCGCGCCGGGGAGTCATCCGTGTATGCTGCCGCGCACAACGATGGCCCGATACGAGACTTACCAATCCAATGCTGCCGAGGCTCCGCTGATGCGGAAGTGGGTGGTGCGCGCGCTGATTGTTTCGCTGTTTTTGCACGCGGCGCTGTTTGTGACTTTCAATTTGAAGAAGCTCGAAAATTTCGGCGCGACGGATGCGCCGGTCTTGGCGCCGATGCCGATCAATATGAAGCGGCCGGTGATTCCGATGATGGACGAAACCGAGGCGCGTCTGGAATTGCCAAAAAAGCCCGGGGTGGCGCAAATCGAACTGCCGTCGGACAAGCCGGAACTTCAGGAGGTTCGCATGGCCCCGCAGGTGACCGATTTGACGAAGACGCTCGGTGTCGAGAAGCCGTCGGCGATGAAGGGGGGGGACGCGCTGGCCAAGGCGGAGCAGGCCAGCCGCGGGCAGTTGGATCGCGAGCTGAATGCGATCGGCGGTTCGCTGATCAAGGAATCGGTGCGTTCGCCACGGCAGCCGCTGCTCAAGGTGGCGGGCGGAAAGCCGGGGGAGGGCGGTGGCGGGCTGGGGGAGGTGGGCATCCCCGGGCTGAAGTCGATGAGCGATCTGCTGGGTGAAACGGGCGGGCTGAAGGCGGGCGTGCGCGGGGGAATTCCGGGGGGCGCGCTCTTTCAGCACGGCAGCGCGGAGCTGCGCGAGACGGCGGTGGCACAGTTGCAGAATCTGGGGGAGTTGATCAAGCTGAACCCGAACGCGACTTTCGTCATCGAGGGGCACACGGATTCGACGGGCACGCCGGAGGCCAATCAGGAACTGAGCGAAGAGCGGGCGAAGAGCGTGAAAAATTGGCTGGTGGAGAAAATGAGCATCCCGGCGGCCCGCATCGAGACGATCGGGATGGGCAGTTCGAAGATGATCGTTTCGCCGCGGGCGATGGATGCGAATGAGGAGGGTGCCTTCGATGCCGAGGTCGCGCGGCAGCAGCCGAACCGGCGCGTGGAGATCGTCATTACGACGAACCGGAAATAGCGGTGGGCGGGTTGGGCAATGGCGGTCAGTGTTTCTCGCGATGAGCCGCTCGACGATGGGTGAAGTGCGCTGGCTGGTGCTGTGGACGGTCGCACTTTTCGCGGCGACGCTGACGCTGAATACGCGGCACAACAAGTTCCCGTATTTCTATCATCCGGATGAGGCGGAAAAGGTGCGGCAGGTGATGACGGGCGAGTGGAATTTTCATCACCCGATGCTGCTGTTGACGGCGACGAAGTCGGCGGTGGCGGTGCGCGGGGTGAAGCTGCCCGAGCAAGGTGTCGTCGAGGCCGGGCGCTGGGTGTCGGCGGGATGTGTGGCGGCGGCGGTGGTGGCGCTGGCGCTGCTGGCGTTCGTGTGGCGCGGGTGGCCGGCGAGTTTGGCGGCGGGCGGCGCGCTGCTGCTGCATCATCAGCTTTTCGAGCTGGCGCATTACATGAAGGAGGATTCGGTGCTGCTGGCCGGGGTGGCGTGGACTTTTTTGGCGGCGTTCCTTTTCTGGCGAAAGCCCGGACCGGCTCGCGCGGCGCTGCTCGGTGCGGCGGTGGCGGTGGCGATCTCGGGGAAGTATGTGGGCGCGGCGATGCTGGCGGTGGCGCTGCCGGTGCTTTGGCGGGTGCCCGGCGGGCGGGGAAGGTCGCTGGGATGGTTCGCGGCGATGCTGATCGTGGTGCTGGTGGTGGTGAACGCGCCGCTGCTGCTGGACTTCGGCGCGTTTCGGGAAAGCTTCGACCGGGAGATGGGGCTCGTGGTGCATGGGCATGGGGGCAAACGCGCGGTGCCGCATGCGCAGTATTGGAACATTTTCCGCGACAACTCGACGCCGGTGATGTGGGTGCTGCTCGTGGTGTTTCTCGCGGGGCGCTGGCGCGAAAGGCGGGCGCTCGCGCTGCCGGAGTGGCTGGTCGCGGCGTTTCCGGTGGTCTTCGCGCTGGCGCTCTCGCTTTCGCCGAAGTCGAATGACCGTTATTTCCTGCCGGCTACGGCGGTCTTCACGCTGCTGGCGGCGCTCGGCGTGGTGGATGCGGCGCGGCTGCTCGCGCGGTGGGTCCCGCTGCGGTGGGCGCTGGCCGCGGTGGCGGTGGCGTTGGTCGCGGGGCAATTGCGGAGCTGGCTGCGCTACGAAGTGGCGTTTCGGAGCGATGACAATGCGGCGCTGCTGGAGTGGGTGCGGCAGCTTCCGCCCGGAGCGGTGATTTCCAAGGATAGCCGCGTTCGGCTACCCGATCCGCGGCGTCCCGAAGATGTGCGGCGCTTTGCTCCGCTGCCGCAGCGGATCATGGGCGGACGCTTCGCCGCGGATCACGGAACTGTCGCCGAGCAGCGGGCGAGGGGAGTGACGCATGTGGCGATTTCGCGGAGCGACTACGAACGGTTTTTCCTGCCCGGGCTGCGCCCCCGCGCTGGCGAGGAAGAGGACTTTGTCCGCCGCCGGGCGTTCTATGAGGAGTTGCGCAAAGTCGGTGAGGTCGTCTTCCACCGGGCGCGCGGCACGGTGCTCTACCTCCATCCCGGCCTAGAAGTGTACCGGTTGCCCGTCGCCGCGGAGTGATTCAGGGCACCGGAGGCGCGGGGACGCCGGACGGTCTGCCCGGCACCGCGACCGGGGCAAACTCCGCCTTCAGCTTCGCGATGACTTCCTTCAGCAGCGGTCGCCTTTTCGCGTCCATTTCTCGGCGAATCTGCTCCTCGATCCGCTGCCGCTCCTCGCCGTAGCGTCGGGCGAAAAGTTCCCGTCGCTGGGCATCAAGTTCGAGTCCGGCTTCCTTGATCGCAGCATCAATGTCTTCGTCGATTTTCTTGCGGCGAAAAGCGTAGCGATCAGTGAGCGCCTTCTTTTCCTCCGGCGAAAGATTGCTCCAGCGGAGAAAGTTTTCCTGAAAGCGCTGGCGCTGCTCCGGGGTGAGTTCATCCAGTGCCTTGCGCACGTTTTTGAACTTCTCCATTTCCTCGGGAGTGGCGTTCGGGCGATGGCGCTCGCCGCCCCCGAATCCACCCGGACGACGCATCGGAGGCGGAGCGGGCGGGGCCTGGGGGTCCGCGGGCGCTTGCGCTCCGGCGGGAGAAAATCCGCCGGCCAGCAGAAGGGTCGCGCTGACCAAAGATGTCAGTTTTCCAACCATGCCAAGCTCTCCTCGGAGGCGATGAGTTCGTCGAGATTGCTGATAACCTGATAGTCGATGCTCTGCGAAAGCTGCTCCGCGAGTAGGGCGGTCGGATCTGGGACCTCGGTCCGCTGAGGGCCGGGCGCGAGGGCGAGGGCGGCCACGGCCACGGCACACGTGCCGAGCGCTCCGAGCTGCCAGTGGCGCCGGAGCCACGCGAAGACGCCCGTGGTTTCCTGCCTTTCCTCGCGGATGGCGCGCTGCACGTTGCGCGAAAAGAATGGCGAGGCGGACGGAGTCCTGACCTTGCCAAGAAGGCGCCAGAGATCGTCGTGTTCTTCGGTATTCATACTGGGGGATTTAACGCAGGTTTCAGGCGAAAGTTGCAAATTTCATCGGCGACACTGTCCCCCGGCGACCGGCGAGTCGGCTAGGTCTCGTGCGCTTCGAGGAAGCCATCGAGCTGCCGGATCCGCGTCGGGTGGCGCATCTTCCGCAGGGCTTTCGCCTCGATCTGCCGGATGCGCTCGCGCGTGACCTTGAATTGCCGACCCACCTCCTCCAGCGTCCGCGGGTAACCGTCCACGAGGCCGAAGCGCTGCTCCAGCACCTGCCGCTCGCGCTCGGTGAGCGTTTCGAGCACGTCCTTGATCTTCTCCTTGAGGAGCACGATCGCGGTCATGTCGCTGGGATTTTCCGCGCCTTTATCCTCGATGAAATCGCCGAAGCTGGTGTCGTCGCTTTCGCCGACCGGCGACTGCAGCGAGATGGGCTGCTGCGCCATTTTCAAAACGGCGCGCACGCGCTCGACGGGGAGCTGGATCTCGTCGGCGACTTCCTCCGGGGTGGGCTCGCGGCCGTAGTCCTGCACGAGCTGCTTCTGCACGCGCATCAGCTTGTTGATCGTCTCGATCATGTGGACCGGGATGCGGATGGTCCGGGCCTGATCGGCGATCGAACGGGTGATCGCCTGGCGAATCCACCACGTGGCGTAGGTGGAGAATTTGTAGCCGCGCCGATACTCGAATTTCTCCACCGCTTTCATCAGGCCCATGTTGCCCTCCTGGATCAAATCGAGGAAGGACAGCCCGCGGTTGGTGTATTTTTTCGCGATGGAAATAACGAGTCGGAGGTTCGCCTCGACCATCTCCGTCTTGGCCCGGAGCGCCTTCTTCAGCCAGGACTTCAGCTCCTGAAATTCCACGTCGAATTCCTCCGGACTCATCCACATCCGCATCTGCTGCTCTTTGAGCTTGGCGGCGTAGTCGATCGGCGTCGCATGGTTGGCCTGACCCTTCGCGGGCTTCTTCGGCTTCGGCTTCTGCAGCTCGCCCGTCCACTGGGTGATGAGGCGGAGTGCTTCCTCGGCGAGATGCACAAATTCCTCGGTGACCTTCTGTTTGAAGAAGAACTTCGGGTAAATCTTCTGAATCGCCTCGTGGGCCTTCTTGAAGTCGAGATACGACTTCGTCTCGTGGTTCTTGCCGCCGTGCGACACGTAATTCCGGTAGGTGCTCACGCAGTTCGCCGTCGCCTGTTCGAGCTGATGACACAGCTTCGGCAGGTGCTTCATGTAGCGCTCGCGGCTCTCAATTTTCTTGTCGAGGATCACGCGGTCGAAACGCTCGCGGCCTTCCTGTAATTTCGCCGCGAGATCGAGGTAGGCGCGGGCGCTGAAGCCGAAGTGATTGATGTAGTTCTGGACGTTGATCTCGGCGTCCTCGATGCGCTTGGAAATCTCCACCTCCTGCTCGCGGGTGAGCAGGGGAACCTGGCCCATCTGCTTGAGATACATCCGCACCGGGTCATCAAGGATGTCGAGTTTCGCCTCGGGTTTTTCCTCTTCCTCTTCGGCGTCGTCGGGCTTTTTCCCGTCCTTCACGCGATCCACCTCCGACGCCTCGATGATTTCGATCTCCATGCTGCGCAGCCGCCCCATGATCGTCTCCATCTCGTCCGGGTCGTTGACGTTGTCCGGTAGCGCCTCGTTGAGATCGTCGTAAGTGATGTAACCCTGCTCCTTCGCGAGCTTGATGAGTTCCTTCAGCTTCTCCTGAATGTCCGGCTGGTCGATGACGCTGATCGCGATCGCCGCCGGCTGGATCGCCTTCTCATTCTTGAGCTTTTTCAGCTTCGGTTCCTTCTCGGAAGCCTTGGGCTTCTCGGCTTTCGCCACCTTGGGCTGCTTTTGCGCCTTCGCCGGAGCCTTCTTCTTCTTGGCGGCGTCCTTAGCTTTTTTGGGGCGCGCGGACGCGGCCTTCTTGGCTTTCGTTTTCGGGGTCTTGGCCGCCTTTACCGGCTTGGGCTTCTTCGCCTTGGCGGGCTTTGGTGCCTTTTTGACCTTCTTCGGGCTGAGAGTTTTTTTTGCGGGCTTCGCCGACTTCTTCGGAGCACTTTTTTTCTCGGGTTTCTTCGGGCTCGGCTTCGGCTTTTTGGTGGTGTCTTTCGACTTTTTGGGAGCGGCTTTCTTGATTTTTTTGGGCATACCCGAGCAGGTGGAGATGGCTAAAGACGATGATCCCCGCCGCTCAGAACGCGCTCGCGGTCAAAGGGGCGGGGATAAAGGCCGCGCAATATCTAGGAGGCGTTTTTGCAGGTCAAGGACTTCTTTCTGCAATCTCGCCATATTGGGCAGACTGAGGTCCGGAGCGCGCAGTTTGGCCTGAATCGCCTCCATCCGCCGCCGGATTTGCCGCCGTTCCAGATCGCGCCAGCAGTCGTGCGCCACGGTCACTGGATGAGCGGGGGCAGGGACTTCGAGCAGTCCGGACACGGCAGCTTCCTCGGCGGCGGTCAGAGTGGTGAGAAAGGCGTGGATCGAAGCCGGTTGGCCGGGGTGCAGGTCGGCGGCGAGGATTTTCACGAGCAGCGCCGCCTCCGGATCATCGCCAAAAATTCGCGGCCACGGCTCGGCCAGAATCCACGCTCGCGCCGCCTCATCGTGCAGCGCCACCATTGCGAGGAGCTTGACGGTCGGATCGAGCGGCGTCGGACCGGCCTCCTCCGGTTCCCCCGGTTCGTTCCCTCCGGGGGCCTTCGTCGTCTTGAGTTTCAAAAGCCGCGCAAACTCCGTGAAGGAAATCTCCAGCCGCTGACACGCCCGGTGCATCACCGTCTCCCGCAGCATCGCGTCGCCGATCAGCCCGATGGACTCCGCCATCTTCCGCGCCGCCTGCATCTTGCCGCGCGGCGTCTCGAATTCCGGCCCGCGGGCGAGCCGTTCGAGTTGGAAATCGAAAAAGTCCCTCGCCGCCGTGATCCGCTCCACAAACGCGTCCGCCCCTTTCCCCCGAATCATCGAGTCCGGGTCCTCGCCGGGCGGCATCGCCGCCACCCGCACGAGCAGATTTTCCGCGAGCAGCGAGACCAGCGAGCGCTCTGCCGCCTTTTCCCCCGCCGCGTCCGCATCGAAGCAGAGCACCACCTCGCCGTCCGGCAGAAAGCGCCGGAGAATCCGTGCCTGCTTCTCCGTGAACGCCGTTCCCTGCGGGGCGATCACGTTTTGCACCCCGGCCTCGAACGCCGTGATCAGATCGAGCTGCCCCTCCATCACCACCGCCGACCGCCGGTCAATGATCGCGCGCTTCGATTTGTGCAGGCCGAACAGCACCGCGCCCTTCGTGAAAAGCATCGTCTCCGGCGAGTTCACGTATTTCGCCGCCTTGGCGTCCGCCTCCAGCACGCGCCCGCTGAAAGCGATCACCTCCCCGTTGTCGTTGCAGATGGGAAACATCACCCGCCCCCGGAAGCGGTCGTAAAACTCCCCGCGCGGATTCTCCTCGTCCCGCAGCTTCGCCAGCCCGCTGGCCAGCAGTTCCTCCTCGGAAAACCCGCTGCCCCGCGCGAAATCCCGCATCGCATCCCACGCGTCCGGCGCGTAGCCGAGCCGCCACGATTTCGCGATCTCCGCGCCGATGCCGCGCCCTTTCAAATAGTCCCGCGCGATTTGCGCCGACGGCTGCCGCAGCAACTGCCGGTGGAAAAAATCCGCCGCCTCCGCGTGCAGCGCCAGCAGCCGCCGCCGCAGGGAAAAGCGCGCCGTATCCTCCGCACTCATCTCCGCGTCCACCAGCTTGATCCCGCCCCGCTCCGCCAGTTTTTTCGCCGCCGCCACGAAGTCCAGATTCTCGTAGCTCATCACGAAACGGATCACGCTCCCGCCTGCCCCGCAGCCGAAGCACTTGAAAATCTGCCGCTGCGCGTTGACCGAAAACGACGGGGTCCGCTCCTGGTGAAAAGGGCACAGCGCCTTGTAGAGCCCGCCCGCGCGCTTCAGCGGAAAGTAGCCGCCGATCACCTCCACGATGTCGTTCGCGGCGATGATCTGGTCGATGGTTTCTGGCGGAATGAGAGCCACGGTTGGAGAGCGGGAGTATGCGGGGCAAGGGACGGGGCTTCATCACTAAAATGACGACTGACGACTCAGCCGGAGAGATTTCGCGTCCTGCAAAAAAACAAAAGCTCCTCCGAGCGCGAGCCCGGAGGAGCTTGGAATGTTTCTCTAACTAGCGGAATGCGATCAGAACGCGACCTTCAACCCACCGCCGAAGACCACGGCGTTGACTTCGTCGTTCTTCACCGAGGTCGCGCGGGCGTTTACGTCGCCGTAGTTGAAATAGGTCGCACTGGCCGACACGGTCCAAGTGCCGTAGCACTCGGGCACGAACGCGAGGTCGTAACCCAGCGCCACGCCCGCCGAGAAGAAGCCGTAACCGGCGTTCTCAGCATAATAGTCGTTCGAGCCAAAGCCCGCCTTGATCGGCAGCGAGATCGCCACCGGACCGGCCTTGCAGCCGGGAGCGATGCCGACTTCGTAGTAGAAGCCTTCGTCGGTTCCGTTGCCCGCCTTGCCGTCGAGTTCCGCCTCGACCATCACGTAGGGATTCAGCGCCCAGGCACCGAGGAAATCGGAGTCATCCACCGAGAGTTTCAACTGCGCGACATGCGCGGTGCTGAAGTAATCGCCAGGGCTGGTGTAGGCCACGTAGCCGGGCGAGAGGGTGAAATACTTTCCGAAGGTGAACGAGAGCCCCGCGAGGAAATCGAACTCAAACCAATTGCGGGTCGAGGAAGCGAGCGTGTGATTGGAGTGGAAGGAATTCCACACGCCGAGGTTGAGCGACACGTTGTTCAGGAAGCCGGCGCCTTCGTAGAGATTGAAGTAGATGTTGGCATACGGCTGGAGGATGGCTCCCTGGTTTTCCAGAGTGATGCCGTGGAAGACATACTGGCTGTAAGCGTCCATACCGATGTCGCCGGTGATGCACGACTCTTTGGTCTTCTCGACGATTTTCTTCGATTCCTTCGCCGGGGTGCCGGCGAGGCTGAGGGCCGGAATCGCGAGGATGGAGGTCGCGAGGACTCCGAATTTGGAGATGCGGGATTTGATCATGGAATTGATGATTTTCTTGGTTTCGTTTGGGTTTTAGGTGCCGGACTTCCGACACCGCGCGGATTAGCAGACGTTTTTCCGGAGGCCGTCAATCCTTTATTTAAGCCCCGAACCTCCATCGAGTCACTGCACCACAGCGATGCGGAAGGTGGCGTGGTCCCGACCGACCGCAATCCGATCGCCGGTGCGCCGGCCGAGGAGCTGCTGGCCGAGCGGCGACTGCGGGGTGATGACCAGCACTTCGCGCCCCGCGCAGCGCACCTCGGTGCCACCGCCGCGCGGCGCGAGGAAGTAGAGCGGCTGCGCCTCGGCGGCGGGCGCAGCGGCTTCGAGGGTGATGAGCGCGCTGAGATCGATCTCGTCCCCCGCGGCAAACTCCCGCAGGGGAAGAGCGCGCAATCGCTCCAGCGTGGCCTCGGCATCCGCGATTTTGCGGCCTTGGCCGGCGGCGAGATACGACAACTCCAGCCCGCGCGTGTCGTATTTGTTCTCCGCCTTGTTCTGCTCGTCCGTCGCGCCATCCGCGGCGGTGCGAGCCGCGGCGCGGCTGAGCGCCAACTCACCGTCGAGACGGTTGATGATGGCTTTGAGAAGAGCGGATTTTTTCACGGCGGGGAAAGTCGAGCGGTGCTGGGCCGGGCGCGAGTTCAATGAACGCCCAGCGCTTTTTTCAGGAGAAAAGTGAGCGGGATGATGAGGAGGAGGTAGCCGGTGAGCCCGGCGGGGAAATGGATCGCGGGAATCCCGGGGACGAGGCCAAAAAGTTTCACGGGCCGGAGCTTGAGTTCCGTCGCGAGCAAGTGGTCGCCGTGAGTTTGGACTGGTGCTTCGTAAGTCTGGCTGCCGGCGTGGATGAAGTGCTCGAAGGTCCTTCCGCCGAAGCTCACCTGGAGCCCGCGAAGCGCGGGACCGGCGGAGCTGACGAGCTGCCACGTGGCCGTTCCGTGCGCGGGGCCTTGGCCGGTGACGGCGGTGATTTCCTGAATCCAGCCGGTCTCGGCGGCGAGGTCGTCGGTCGGGACGATGTGCGCGATTTTGCCGACGGCGGAGATGGGGAAATACGCGGCAAACTCGACGGGCTGGCCGATTTTCAGCGGATGAAATTCGAGGCGGCTGAGCGCCCAGGTGGCAAGCAGGACGATGGGGATGAGCGAGGCGAGCAGCGGGCCGGCCTCCTGACGGAGCTGCTTCAGTGCGATCATGCCGAGCGTCGTGCGGTGGCGGGTGACGGCGTCTTTGTCGCGGCGGGTTTTCGCTTCGCGGATGAGCGTTGTCAGGCGGGCTTTGTCCGCGCGGCAGCGGCGCAGGAGATCCTGATTGGACGTCCAGAACCGCACCCCGGTGAGGACGACGGCGGACAGGGTGGCGATACCGATGAGCTGCACGTCGGATGGAAAACGCAGCAGCCAGCCGAGGAGGCAGTCCATCATGGCGACGATTAAATGGTGGAGCGCGGCGAGCATGTCAGGCGGGATCGAGCCGGGTGACTTTCCCGGTGTTGCCGTCCACGCGGAGGCGGTCGCCGGCACGCAGCAGGCGGGTGGCGTGCGGGCACACGATGGCGGGGATGCCGAAGTCGCGCGCGACAATCGCGCCGTGCGAGAGGACGCCGCCGCGTTCGACGATGAGGGCTCGGGCGTTGATGAAGAGCGGCGTCCAGCCGGGATCGGTGGACGGGCAGACGAGCACATAATCGCTGCCGAGATCGGCGACTTCGCGCGGATTGAAAACGATGTGCGCGGTGCCGGTGGCCACTCCGGCGGAGACGGCGTCGCCCTGCCACTCGGTCGCGTTGGCAAAGACTTGCGGCTTTCCGAAATCGTCCAGCTCGCCGGAGTCGATCACGTCCGGCAGTTCCAGCCGCTGCGCGGACTTCCAGCGAGTCTTGCGGCGCGCGATCTCGTCGCGCAGCTCATGCGTGCGCGTCTCGAACTGCTCCAGCTCGGGAAGGTGTAGAAAAAAGATGTCGTTGCCGGTGTCCCAGCGCCGGGCCAGTTCCCGCAGCGCGAGCCGGATCAATTCGTAGCCCATCATCAGGTAGTGCTTGCCCGCTTCGCGATACGGCAAAAGCGCGCGCGCCTCGGCGAGCAGCTCCGCGATTTCCCCGGCGAATGAACTGCCGCCGAAGCTCGCCAGCCGTTCGGGCAAAGCGCTCGCGGCTTCCGCGGCCTTGCGCGCGTTCTCGCGGTGAATCTCCGGCATCGCGCGTCCCGGAGTGCGGCGGATCTGCTCGACGACGTTTTGCAAATACGACGCGTCCTCGCGCCAGCGCGGCTCGGAAAGTTCCATCTCGCCCGTCGCCCGGTGGCCGTTGCGCGCGAGGAAATCCGCCAGCGTCGCCTCGCCTTTCGCGACCGCGTAAAGCAGCGCGTCTTGCTCGTAGGTCGAGTCGTTGTCGAGCGCCATGGTCAGCGTGCTGGCGGTGCGCGCGCCCTCGGCTTCGCCCATGAGCTGCACGAGCAAACCCTGCAATGCGCCGAGCGCGAGGCCGCCGAAAAACGCCGGCTTGAGCGACTCCTTGCCGAAGTCGTTGAGCACCCGCTCGCAGCGGCTGTGGACCTCGCGCACCACGTCGGAGGTGGTGCGTCCGGTCAAATCTCCCGACCGTGTTTCGCGCACGTAGTCGAGAAACGGCGGCAGAACTTCGTCCTCAAAGTGGCCCTTCGCCGTCTTGCGCAGACGCTTCAACTGGCGCGACGACCGGAACATCGCGCGGATTGCGCCGGGCAGTTTGAAAAGCAGCGTTTCATCCACGCGGCTGGCGTCGAAGATCGTCGGCGCGCGGTCGAGCGCGCTCTTGTCGCGCACGATCGCCGCGAGGTCGTAGCTCATCGGCAGCCCGTCCCAGAAAAGCTGAGCCAGCCGCTGCGGGTCGGCGTAGATGCGCCCGCAGATCAGCTCGAGAAAACCGTGCGCGCAGACTCCCGCCGACGGGCAGTAGCCGAAGTCCTGATACATCAGTCCGAACCCGCCCGAGCCGCTCATGAAGCGGCCCACGATGTCCCACGTCAGCGGCGTCGGCGCGCGCAGTGTCTCGCACAGATTGTGCGTGACCCACACGCGCCGCCCACCGCCCGCGAGCTGGCGCAGGCGCTGCACGGTTTCCTCGCGCGCCACCTCGGCATCCGGCGCGATGTCGAGCCCGCGAATCCCGCGCGATTGCAGCAGCGCGAACTGCCCGTCGGCCCAGCCCCACTCAATGTCCACCGGTTGGCCGAAGTGCTTCTCGACGGCGAGACACAGCACGCAGAGTTCGCCGATCTGCGCGGGGGAAAGCGTCAGCGCGTCAGCGTCGTGCGTGCTGGTGTCGCCGAGCGCGGCGACGGCACCGGCTTTACTACCGCGGAAAGTCTGGATCGCGGTGAAGTCGTCGCGTTTCACAAGGAAGCGATCGGGCGTGACCTCGCCGGAGACCACCGCCTCGCCGAGCCCGTAGGAGCTTTCGATGACGAACTGCTCCGCCGCGAGATTGTTCGGGTCCTGCGTAAAGGCGATGCCCGACACGCGCGACGGAAACATGACCTGCACATTGACCGCCGTGCCGCCGAGTCCGCGGAGGTCGTGGCGCTTGCGATACGCGATGGCGCGCTCGCTGTTCCAAGAACGAAAGACGGCGTTCACGCACTCCGCGAGCACCGCGCGCGGCGTGGCGGGAAAAGGCCGCCCGGCGCGCGCGGCGAATTCGTCCATCAACTGCCACGCCCGCACCGCGCTGGGTTCCACGGATTCGTCGGCGCACGGAACGCCGGTGACGGTCTTCGCAAACGTCTCGATGAACTGCACGCACACGCGCCAGAACCGCGGCGTGTCACCGACCTCCGCGGCGAGTCCGGGATGGATGCCGCAATTCAGAATCGTGTCCATCATCCCCGGCATCGACGCCGCCGCGCCGGAACGCACCGACACGAAAAGGGGCTCGCCGCCGGAGCCGAAACGCCGTCCCGTTTTTTCCTCGAGCCGCGCGAGATGCGTGTGGATTTGCGCTTCGAGTTCCGCCGGCCACTGCCCGTCGTGTTCGTAAAAATGGCGGCAGGCCGCGGTCGTGATCGTGAAGCCCGGCGGAACGTGCAGTCCGGCCTGACTCATCGCCGCGAGGCTCGCGCCCTTCCCGCCGAGCAGTGCCCGCGCGGCGGCGGCGTCGGGCGGGGGAGGGTCGTCGAAGGAATAGACCCAGCGTGGTGAAGTCATGGAGCTTTCAGAATGCTCACCGGCGGCTGACGTTCTTTTTGCAGCGAGAAGCGCGACGACTCCGGTGCAAAAATTTGCCCCACCGGGAAAAGACCCGGTGGGGCAAATGATTTTGAACTTCGTGGGCGCAAGCCCGACCGCAGTTCCGATTAGTTGATGTGCTTGGAGACGAGTTTCGTCATCTCGAACATGGAAACCTGCTTCTTGCCGCCGAAGACAACTTTCAACGCGTCGTCCGCATTGATCATCGTCCGCTTCTTGGCGTCCTGAAGGTTATTCTTCTTGATGTAGTCCCAGAGCCGCTTGGTGAGTTCACCGCGAGGTCCTGCTTTTGGTCCGACGACCGCGCTCAGCACGGCATCGGGTTGAACCGGCTTCATGAGCGCGGCGTTCGGTTTGCGTTTGGTGGGTGTTTTTGCTGTAGGCATCCGGCGATAAAGGGTGAAACGCAGTGCCTGCTCAAGAAGAATCACTGGGAGAAAGGAAATTCTTTGGGTCAGGTGTCGCGGTGCAATCCGCATGATTTCGTACCCCGGAAGTGTCCGCGCAGCGCCGGCAGCCAGTTTCCGCGGCGCGGGTGGAGCAGTGCGGAGCGGGGAGGCCTCGGGAGCCCGCACGGATCGCGCGGAGTTCGGCGCGAGAGTTTCGGCAAAAAAGGGGTTGCCGAGTGGCGGCCGCTGAGGCATTCATTCCGCCCCGCAAGCGAAAATTCCTGAGTAGCTCAGCGGTAGAGCAATCGGCTGTTAACCGATCGGTCGTAGGTTCGATCCCTACCTCAGGAGCTTTTATCCATCGGGTTTTGGCGGGCGATTTGGCGGCGGCGGGACGACCTCGTGACCGACCCGGAAGCAGAGCGCAGACGTTGGCTTCGTGCCCAGGATGCAGGCCCGGCGCTAGCTAGCAGTCACACGAGGGTCGGCCAACGGGGCCGGGATCATCCGTGGTTGGTGGCTCCCGGATTCGGGTCGGACGGCTCCGGCAGGAACAAGGCGAACACTGCCGCTGGCACGAAGAGGAAGCCCACGTAAAAGAGGGTCGTGCGAAAATTTCCATCCTGAGTGATCTGCGCGGCGAAAATGGTGCCAACGGCGGCGGCGATGCGTCCGATGTTGTAGCAGAAACCCGCGCCGGTGGTGCGCAGCAGCGTGGGGAACAGCGGCGGCAGGAGCATGGTGAACAGGCCGAACACGCCGGACCAGAAACCCACCGCCGGCAGCCAGAAGCGCGTCAAGGAGTGCAGTGAATGTTCCTGCCCGAAGGTCAGCATCATCGAGATGAAGAAGCCCATGAACATGGCGATCAGCGTGCGGCGCCAGCCGAACTTTCGCACCAGCGCACCCGCGAGGAAATTGCCCGTGACGCTGATGCCGATGATGAGCGCGAACGTCGTGGCGACCAGGGTGTCGCGCTGTGCCCCGTCCATCGCGACGACCTCCGGAAGGCTGCGGACGTGTTGCGCCTGCCAGAACATGAAAGCCCACCATGCCGTGAGCGAACAGGCGCACACGCCGATGCTCAGGAAAGTGATCCGCCGCGTGGCCGGGCCGAACAGTTCGAGCACGCCCGGGGTTTTCTGGCCGCTGGCCTTGGCCGCGTGCCACGCCTCCGGCTCGGGCACATGACGCCGAATCCAGAACACCAGCAGCGCGGGCACCACGCCGATGAGGAAAATCCAGCGCGGGTGATGTCCGCCGAGCAGGATGCCTGCAAGGCACGCGAGGAGCACGCCGAGGTTCACGGCGGTCTGGAGCACCGCCGCCGTCCAGGGCCGCCATTTCTTCGGCCACGTTTCCGCCAGCAGTGTGGAGCCGACGGCCCATTCGCCGCCGATGCCCAGCGCGGCGAGGAAACGAAAGATGAGCAGGTGCCACCACGTTTCCGCGAAGAAGGACAGCCCGGTGAAGGTCGCGTAGGTCAGCACGGTGAAACTCAGGGCGCGGGCGCGGCCCAGCACGTCGCCCAGTCGCCCAAAGAATGCGCCGCCCAGCGCCCAGCCAACGAGGAACGCCGCCTGAATCCATGAGCTTTTCTGTTTCACCTCGTGGCTGCCGGTCTGCGATTTGGCGAGAAACACCTCCAGCTCGTCGCGCGAAATGCCGCCGTCCTTGTTCTTATCCGCCGCCGCCAGCGGTTCAGCGCGCTGCCATTCGGCGGCGGAGATGGTTGCATCCCGGTTGGTGTCCAGCCTGGCGAACTCGCCGCGAAAGTCCGCGCCGAAAATGAGGATGGCCACAAACGCCGTGGCCACCAGCGTGTAGATGTGCATGTCCAACCCGTCGAACAGCCAGCCCAGCCACGCGGCGAGGCCGGAGCGCCGTTGTTGCGGGGAAAGCTCGCGCAGCGTTTCCGCTTCGCGCGCGGGCGCGGACGGTGTCGGGTCGGAAGGGGAATGCACGGCGCGGTTTGTAGCGGCGCGGCGGGGGATGGGCCACCGCTATTTCGCCCAGGAGCTTGTTGGAAAACCTCCCGTTTCCGAAATCCGCACCTTCTTCTCCTTCTTCATCTTCTGCTCAGGAAGGGCGGAAGGAGAAGGAGATGAAGATCAGCGCGGGCGGATGGTCAACTCCTCGATGATCGCCCGCGGGGGAAGCTGGATCGCGAGGAGGACGCAGGCGGCGATGTCCTCGGGTTGGAGCATTTGCGCACGGGCGGCGGCATCGGGCGGGGTGGGGCGATGCACGAGGATGGGTGTGTCGATGTCGCCGGGGAAGATGCCGCAGGCGCGGATGCCGTGGGCGCGCTCCTCGGCGTTGATGGCCTGGGTGAGGCCGGCCAGGCCGAACTTCGACATGGCGTAGCCGGCGCCGGCCTTGGTGTTCGCGATCTTACCGGCGTCGGAGATGATATTGACGATCGTGCCGGAGCCGCGCGCGCGCATCGCGGGGAGAAAAGCCTGCGTGCAGTAATAGGCGCCGTGCAGGTTGGTGTTCATCATGGCGTGGTAGTCGTCGGGCTGGAGCACGGCGAGCGCGCGGGCGGGGACGTTTGTGCCCGCGGAGTTCACGAGCACGTCCACGCTGCCAAACTCGCCGAGCACACGTGCTCCCATCGCCCCGACCTGCGCGGCGTCGCCGATGTCGCACGGCACCACGAGAGCGGCGGGGAGGCTTGCGGCGACGCTTTCCAGCAGTTCACGGCGGCGTCCGACGAGTGCGACGCGCCAGCCTTGCTGCGCGAGGGCGCGGGCGGTGGCTGCACCCACTCCGCTGCCGGCTCCGGTGACGACGGCGGTCACGCGATCCAATCCTTCACCACCTTGCCGGCGACATCGGTGAGGCGGAAATCGCGACCCTGGAAGCGGTAGGTGAGTTTCAGGTGATCCATGCCGAACTGGTGCAGCAGGGTGGCGTGCAGATCGTGGATATCGACGGGGTTTTCGGCAATGCTCCAGCCGATGTCGTCGCTGGCGCCGTAGGTGAGGCCGCCTTTCAGGCCGCCGCCAGCCATGAGCATGGTGAAGGCAAAGGGATGGTGATCGCGACCGGTGTTCGACTGGCGGCCGGGGCGATTTTCGCCCAGCGGCGTGCGGCCAAATTCGCTGCCCCACACGACCATGGTGCTCTCCAGCAGGCCGCGCTGCTTCAGGTCTTTGATGAGCGCGGCGATGGGTTGATCCACGACGCCGCAGTTGTAGGCGAGGTTTCTGTCCAGGTCTTCGTGCTGATCCCAACTGGCGTGGATGATATTGATGAAGCGCACCCCGCGCTCGACCATGCGGCGGGCGAGCAGGCAGTTGCGCGCGAAGGTGTCATACGTGCGCAGGCCGGGCAGGGTGCCGCGGAGATCTTTCCCCTCCGGCTCGGGGCGATCGACCCCATACATCGCGAGGGTTTCCTTGGACTCGCCGGCGAGGTCGATCAATTCGGGCGCGGCGGTCTGCATGCGGTTGGCGAGTTCGTAATTGGCGATGCGACTGGCGATCTCGGGATCGTGGACTTCCTGGTAACGCATCCGGTTCAGCTCGCTGAGGGTGTCGAGTCCGGCGCGCTGGAGTTCGGGCGGCAGGCCGTCCGGGTTTCTGAGGTTCAGCACGGCCTCGCCCTGGTTGCGGAAAAGCACGCCGGCATACTTGGTGGAGAGAAAGCCGGACTGCCAGAGCGAGGAGCCGCCCGAGCCGCCGCGCCCGGCGGTGAGCACCACATAGCCGGGCAGATTCTGCGAGGCGCTGCCGAGGCCGTAGTTGATCCACGATCCCATGGACGGCATGCCAAAGCGCGACACGCCGCACTGCATGGCAAGCTGGCCGGGGTGGTGATTGAATTCCGGGCTGTGGAGCGAGCGCACCATCAGCAGGTCGTCCGCGCAGGAGCCGATCTGCGGCAGGAGATCGGAAAAATCCATGCCGCACTGGCCGTGCTTTTTCCACGTCCGCGAGGAGCCGAGCAGCGTCGCCGAGTCGGGCTTGATAAAGGCGAAGCGCGCCTTGTCGAGCATCTCCTTGGGCAGTTTGGAGCCGTGGAGTTCGTTGAGCTTCGGCTTGGGATCGAAGAGATCCATCTGCGAAGGCGCGCCCTCCATGTAGATGAAGATGCAGGCTTTGGCCCTGGCCCGCGAGTGGCTCGTCAGCTCACCGAACTGGGCCGGATCGGCGGCGTTGGCGGCGCTAAGCACGCCATCGGCCGTGAGCATGGACCCGAGCGCGAGGCCGCCGATGCCGCTGGCGGAGGTGGTGAGAAATTCGCGGCGGGAGAGAAGGATGGATGATTCGAGTGGGGTCATGATCGTTTAGGAGGCCATTGATGGTGTTTTCAACACGCTGATAAGACGCGAATGGCATTTCAACACGGTCTTAGCTCCGGGTTAAAAACTCATCCAAGTTCAACAGCACACGCACCGTGGCCGTCCACGCGGCAGCTTCCTCGACGGGCACGTCTTTCGGGGGATTGGTGCCGGCGAACTGCTTCGCGGCTTCGGGGTTCTTGCGATACCACTGGCGCGAGGTTTCCAGCAAACTCGTCAGCCGCTCGATCTCGGCTTTTTCCGGCTCGCGGGCGAGGCAGAGGCGGAAGGCGCGGGCGAGGCGGACGGTGTCGTTGCCGGGGCTGCCCTGTTGGATTTCCGACCACACCCTGGCCGACAAGGACTGGGCGGCTTCGGCGAAGGAGTCGTTGTTCAGGGTGATGAGCGCGGCGAGGGGCGTGTTCGACCGGCCGCGCTGCACGGTGGTGACGTTCGAGTCGGGGCAGTCGAAGGTCATCAGATTCGGGTGCGGCGCGGTGCGCTTGAAGTAGGTGTACATGCCGCGCCGGTATTTGTCTTCGCCGGGGCTGACGTTCCATTTGAAAGCCGAATTGTAATTCACGTCGGCCGCGCCGGGCGGGATGGGTGGGAAGACGCTGGGGCCGCCGACTTTGGTGCTGAGCAGGCCGGCGGCGGCGAGGGAAATGTCGCGCACGATCTCGGCCTCGACGCGGAAGCGGTTCTGCCGCGCGAGGAGGCGGTTCTTCGGGTCGATGTCGATCAGGTCGGCGCGATGAACCGAACTCCGGCGGTAGGCGGCGGACGTGACGATGGTCTTGATGAGCTTTTTGCGCGACCAGCCTTTCCCGACAAACTCGGCCGCGACCCAGTCGAGCAACTCACGATGGCTGGGACGCTCACCGCGCACGCCGAAATCGTTCAGCGTGGTGACGATGCCTTCGCCGAAAAGGTTGGCCCAGATTTCGTTGGCGACGACGCGGGGCGTGAGGGGATTCCCGCTGCTGACGAGCCAGCGGGCGAGATCGAGCCGGTCGCCGCGTTCGGCGCGGTGTTGCACGGGCGGCAGGGTGGAAAGCGTGCCGGCGGTCACGGGGTCGAGCGGCTCCTTGAACTCGCCGCGTCGCATCACGCGGGTTTCGCGACGGTCGTTGGCGCGCTCGCCGAGGACACGCACGGTCATCTCGGGTTTGGCGGGCGGTTTGTCGAAGGCCGTCAACTCGGCGACGACCGACCACGTTTTCGCATCGAGCCGCTCGAAGTGGGCGAGCAGGGCGGCGGTGTCTTCGGCTTTCCGCTGATCGGCGGGCTTGGCCAGCACCTGCCGCAGCGGGGCGGGGACGGTGAGCGGCGTCGGCGTGGTGAGGGCGCTGAGGCGGAAGCGGCCGATGGTCTGCTGCTCGCCGTAGTTCTGCACGAGCTTCACGGAAATCCCGGTCGCTTTCCCGATGGTGACCGGCTCGGCAAAGACGAACACGGCCTCGTGCGCCTGGCCGGTTTTGCCGCCGACAGCCCAGCCGTTGCCTTTGTCTGTTTTCGACTTCGCCAGCCCGTCGATGGCGAGGGCCACGTCGAACTTTGCCTGCGAAAAATCCGCCTGAGCACCGGTGAGGACGACGGGACTGCGCGGGTCGCCCGCGATGCTCAGCTCGATCTCGCTGAGGATGAAATTGCCGCCTTTCGCGCGACCGGGGCCTTTCTCCGGCAGGGCGGGATCAGTCAGCACTTCGAGCCGCAGGCCGTGGACGGTGCCGGGGCTGAGCTTGCCGGTGACCGTGTAGGTATCGGTGACGGGACTTTCGCCGCTCACGACGATGGAGCCATCCTTGTCCTGCGCCAAGGCAACCCCTTTCCCCCCGGCGAAGCCCTCCACGGCGATCGGCGCAAAGGCGGGCTGCCCAGCGGCCTCCGCGTCGGCGATCCATTTCCGGGCGCGCGTTTCCCATTCCGGCAGGCGTCCGCCAAGCTCGCGACGCGCGGCTTCGGCACGCACGCGGACGGCGTCGAAGTCCTTTTGATATTTCGCCATCGCGGTTTCCCACTGCCGCCATTTCGCCTCGGACGCGGGAACCTTGGCGGTGACCTCGTCGCCGTTATTAAAGTAAGCAAAGAGCCGATAGTATTCCTTGTGGGTGACCTCGTCGTATTTGTGCGTGTGGCAGCGGGCGCAGGTGAGGGTCAGACCCATCCAGACGGCACCCATGGTCTCGACGCGATCCATCACGGCAGCGACGCGCCACTGTTCCTGGTCCACGCCGCCCTCGGTGTTCGTCAGGGTCTGGCGGTTAAAGGCGGTGGCGAGCACCTGTTCGGGCGCGGCTTTTTCCAGCAGGTCGCCGGCGAATTGCTCGATGGTGAAGCGGTCGAAAGGCAGGTCGCGATTGATGGCGTCGATCACCCAGTCGCGGTAGCGCCAGGCATCGGGGCGGCCATTGTCCTTTTCGAAGCCGTCACTGTCGGCGAAGCGGGCCTTGTCGAGCCAGTGGCGGCCCCAGCGCTCGCCGAAATGCGCGCTGGCGAGCAGGTCGTCGGCGAGTTTCGACAGACCGGCCTCGCGATCAGCGGCGATCAGCGCGCGGTAACGCTCCACCTCCGCGGGAGCCGGCGGCAGGCCGAGGAGATCGTAGTAAAGGCGGCGAATGAGCGTGGTGTCATCGGCCTCGGGCGAGGGAGCGATGCCGCGCTTCTCGAGTTCGGCGAGGACGAAGGCATCGATCGGATTTTTCACCCCCGCGGCATTTTTCACCGCCGGTGCCGGAGGCTGCGCGAGATTGGCGTAGGCCCAGTGTTTCGGCCAGGTCGCGCCCTCGGCGATCCATTGTTTAAGCTTCGCCTTTTCGGTGCCGGTGAGCGGCTTGCCCTTTTTCGGCGGCGGCATGATTTCGTCCGGATCGGTCGCGTGGATGCGGGCCACCAGAGCCGACTCGTCCGGTTTCCCCGGAACGATGCCGCGCTCGCCCGACTCGAGAACCTTCGACGCGAATTCGAGTCCCGTGAGCCGCAGGCCGCCCTTGGTGTCGTCCGGCCCGTGACAAAGCAGGCATTTTTCCGAGAGGATCGGCCGGATTTCCCGATCGAAATCGATCCCGGCGGCCGAGCCCAAATGGGAACCCGCAACGCCCCCAAACAGGGACGCTGCGACGAGCATAAAGCGGTTGAGACGAGATTTGGTCATTGCTACGGAAAGTGCGCCCGGAGAGCGGCGGTGCTGGAACGTTGGAGGACGGGATTGGTCAGTCAATGGGGATCAATTCGCTCGTGCTTCCGGGTATTAGGACATCCGCTACTTCCCCAGGGACTTCATGTACGCCAGCAAGTCCGCGAACTCCGCTGCGCTCAGCCCCGTGAGCAGTCCGCCCGGCATGAGCGAAACTTTGCCCGGCTCGCGGCTCGCGATGTCGCTTTCCGCGATGCGCTGCGTTCCGGTGACGGTGTGCAAGATCACGCCGTCCGCGGAAAAAAACGCCGTGAACCCCGCAATCTGCGAGCCGTCCTTCAGCGTGTAGATCGTGGCGCGAAATGCCTCGGCGATATTGCGCGAGGGAAATTGCATCTCGGTCATCAATTCGACCGCAGAGAGCCGCGCCACGGGGCCGCTGAGTTCCGGACCGATCGGCGACGTGCCGCTGTGGCAGGTCGCGCAGGCCCGGGCGGCAAAGATCTTCCCGCCTCTTGCTGCGTCGCCCTTCTCCCACGCTACGGCTTTCAGCGATTCGACAAACGGCTGCACATCGCCGACCGGAACCTCCAGCGGCTTCGCGTTGAGCATCGCGAGTTCATCGGCCGTCGCGCCTTTCTCCAAAATCGGGCGCAGCACTTTTTGCAGCCCGGCGTTCTTCCATTGCGCGAGTAAAAGCGGACGCGCTTCAGCGAGTGGTGCGATGAGTTTTACAAGCTCGGCGCTCCACGTCCACGCGGCCCCGGCTTTTACCGCCGCGAGAAATTTCGCAGCGGCGGCTTCGCGCTGTGCGGGAGGAAAGACCTCGACCAGCGCAAGGCGCCCGGGGGTCGCAAAGCCCGGCGACTCGACCAATGCGGTAGCCAGCGCCGGGTGTTTTGCGATGAGTCTGGCGAGGACTTCGTTCAGGCGGATCGCCCAATTTTGTTTCGGGCGATTGTCGCCGCCGGCGAGCTTCGCATCGAAGCGCAACACCGCGGTGGCGATTTCCGCTGTCACTTCCGGCGCGGATTTCATCCGCGCGTAGCAGGCGAGGAAATGAAAGTCGGAGGTGACGCCGGTCTTTTCCGAGAGCGCGTTCAGTATCCGCCGCGCGGAAATCTCCGAGTCGTCTTCGAGCATCGCCAGCGTGCGCGCCGCTTCCTGCTGCACCGCGCTGTCGAGCGACAACAGCGCCGCCTGGGCGTAGCCGAGCGATTGCGTGCGTTGTTCGCCGGTGAGTCCCTGCGGGTTTGCCGGCTCGCAGGCCACGAACGCTTCGGCGCTCGCACCGGAAATCCGCCATCCGCCCAGTTTCTCCTGAATCGCCCCGAGCACCGCGAGCGTCGGCTTTGCCACCCGCGGCGCGGCGAGCACCACGGGCGCGATGTCGTCCTGCGCAGCCGCCACGATGCGATAGACGGCGCCGCGTGTTTTCCGTCCGCCGATGCTCACGAAAAGCGTGCCGTCACGCCCCTGCTCGATGTCCGTCGGCGCAAATCCATGCGAGCCCATCGGCTCGATGAAAACCTCGGCCTGCGTGACGTAATCCGGCGCACGCAGCGACGCGACGAATCCGCCCTCATACGTCTGCGCGCCGAGCACCGCCGCCATGTCGCGGCGCAGCACCGCCTCCGCGTCGGGTGCTTCCTCCGCCGCGCGATGAACGAGCGGCAGAAAGTGGACGCGGCCAAACGTCCAGTCGCACACGAACAGCCCGCCTCGATACCTCGCGGGAAAATTCTTCGCCTTTGCCACCAGCACGCCCGTCGGCGAACCGCGCCCCATGTCCGCCAGCGCGGGCACGGTCGCGGGCATGTAATCTGGCACCCGGAAACTCCGCTGATAACCCGGCAACCGCCAGCCGTGGCTGCGTCCCGGAGCGACGTGATAGACCCGCGTGCCGGAATACCACGGCAGAAAATAGTCGCGCTCGCAGTCGCTGTCGTACGTGAAGAAGTCGCCGCGCTCGTTGAAATCGAAGTCATACGGATTCCGAAAACCATCGGCGACGACCTCGCTGGTTTTCAGATCCGGCGAGATGCGAAGAAGCGCCCCGGCCAGCGCGCGCTTCTTCGGGTCGTGCCGCTGGTCGATCCCGGCATCGTTGCCGCCGATGACCCACCACCATCCATCCGGGCCTTGGCGAATCGCATGCCCGCCATGCTCGCCACTCGCAAACGGCAGAATCTTCCGCGGCGCGGCATCAGCGACACGGTCGAGGTTTTCATCGCGATACTCCCACAGCCAGCCGTCGTTCATCACGAGCAACTGCCGCCCTTCCTCGCCGAAACAAAGTCCCATCGCCCCTTTCACCTTCGCAAACTCCACGGCGCGGTCGGCGCGCCCATCACCGTCGTCGTCGAGCAAGGTCGCAAGGTAACCCGCGCCGGAAACAACCACCTCGCCGCGCGGCGAAAGCGTCATCGACCAGATATCGTTCGCGAGTTTCTCGTCGGAAAAAACACTCACCCGAAATCCACGCTGCACCCGCAGTCCGAGGTCCGGGACATCCACGAGCTGCGCCTGCGCGACGGCGGCGCTGAGCAGGAAAAGAAGCGTCTTCATGCGTCGGATAGAGCAAAACCGGCGCTTCCGCGCGACAATTAAAGGTCGTTGCCTCCCCGCCTCCGCCCGCTCGGCTGTCTCGCAAAGCCTCGGCTCGACTCCGTTCCGCCCCTACCTTCCCCCGGCGGAACTCCGCGCAGGATGACACGCGAAAGGGGAGCTTCATCCGCACCGCGATGCGCGCCCCGCAGCCGTGCGCGCGGGCCAGCGGGACACCTGCGCTACGGGTGCTCCGGCAGGCGCGCGTGCTCCGGCTGCTGCCCGCGCCCCGGCCCGGTGTGGCCTGCTGTGCAGAAGCGATGAAAGCCGCCGCAGTGCGCACTGCGACGGCTTTCTACCACGACGCAGGCCCAGAGCCCCCATGAAGAAGCTCTGAACCCCCATGAAAAGGGCAGCGGAGCCCACCACTACGAGAACTCCGACACCCGCTTCCCAGGGACCAACGCCGATCAGCCCTGGGAAATCTTTGTTACGCTTTGGGACCGCGGCGCTGTAGCCGGCCTCAGTGAGGCCGGCAGCCTGCCGGAGTCACTGACCCCGGCTACAGCTACACCTACAGCCTTAAGCGCGGCGGCGGCGGCTGAGCATGCCAATGGCACCGACGAGCAGCAGGCCAATCGTGCCAGGCTCGGGCACGGTGGCTCCGCCTCCGAAGCCCGCACCCTTGTCGTCGCCGCTGAAAGCACCGCTGGCCACCCCGCTGGTGAAGACCACCGTAGCGCCTGCGCCGATGGTGAGCGAGCTGAGCGTCTGGCTCACGCTGCCAAAGCGCAGCTTGGTGGGATTGCCACTAGGCGCATCGCTCACGCTCACCACGGCGTTGCCGAGCGCGCTGTTCACGTTCAGTGTGCCGTCGTTCGCCGTCAGCGTATTGAGGGTCAGGACAGCCCCAGGCGCGAGGTTCAGCACCCCACCTCCTTGCTTGACCACCGTCCCCGTAGTTGCGTTGAGGGCTCCGCCAAAGGTCGATTCCGTGGCGTCGCCCGCGGTCAGCGTGTTTGCCTGCAGATTTACGGTGCCGACGACCAAGCTGCCACCGCTGAAAGTGACCTTGGGCGTGTTGATGATAGCACCGGAAAGGTCCTTGACCGAGTCCACGGTCAGTTCGCTGGTCACGTTGAGGATGGCGCCGGCGGCGACGGTAAGCCCCGCGAAGCCGGCCGAGGTATTGGCCTTGGGGATGGTGAGCGTCGAGGTTGCGTCCAGCGACAGCGTTCCGCCGGTGGTGTTCAGGGCATCGGTGCCCGTGCTGGCGATGTTCAGGATCCGGCCGGTGACCGATACCGAACCGCTGTTGCTGAGCGTCAACTTGAAGCAGTCGGCGGTCGTACTCGTGATGGTAACGGCTTGGGAGTTGACGATCACCTTCGTGTCAAAGGTGGGAACAGCAGCCGGTACCAGATTCCAAGTGGTTGAGGTATGCCAGTCGGCGCTGGCGATGCTGGTAGCGGTGACATAATCCAACTCAATCACCGCGGACACCACGCGGAAGTGATTGGGGAACGTAAGGAGAGAACCGCTGTTGGACCAGCGGTCGCCGTCGGTGAGCCCGGTGTTGCCGGTTGATGCGTAGAGTCGTGGGCCTGTGGAGCCCAACGCACCATAGCTGCCATGGATGTTGACGTCTGAGTTGGGGATGCCGGGCTCAGAGACCGATCCATTGAACGCCTGCACGTTACGCGTGGTTCCCTCCTGATCGACGTTGCAGGCGTTCAAAAGGCCACTGGACCAAAAACCAAGGGAACTGTCGCTAATCCGCGTGGTATTCGCATCCAAGCGGAAGACAGGAATACCGTCGCTCAGCGTCATGGCCGTGTTGTCAATCCCCGTCACTCCAACGTACACGCTTCCAGGTCCCTCTGGGTAGACCCAATCAGTGTACTCGGCGGTGCCGGCGGCGACCTTCCACTCCGTACTCTTGTCTTTGACCTTGCTGCCGAGGGCGTTGGCTTCCTGGTTGGCCCAAGTGTTGTACACCGCAATGTCATTCGACACAGCGTTATGCGTGCCGTTCGTGACAAAGGTGTAGCGAATCTTATCTCCCACCGCCCACGGGGTCGTGCCAGTCCGGTATGGGTTCGTCGTGAAGTTCAGAATGCCCCACGGGTCTACGACCCCGGCCTGTACGGAGGCGCCCGGCAGCGCGACCATAGCCAGCACTACGCAGGCCGCGATGGAGCCCACGAGGATGTGGGAGGGTTTGCTGGAACGTGAGGTCTTGGTGGTATTCATAGGATTCGAGTTGGTGTTTGGTTTGGTGAGAGTGAGGGAGTTGTTGTTGGAGGATGGAGTTTTCATGGGCGGAGTCTTGCTGGGCTGCGGAAGGATGCTGTTTGTGGGTTGGGCTGGAAAATTTTCAAGCGCAGGCCCGGTCCGCGATGCAGCGCACGAGCGGAGCGGGGTGAGAGGGAGTTTTCATGGGGGGTGGCGGGGAAGTGGTTTTCTGACGGAGACAATGGGGGGCGATGGAGATAGCGAGCAAAATTTTACGCAAACTGTTCCTCTCAGGTTTTTCCTCGTGACCAAGCTCCTGCTTGGTCATGCCGCGGTCTTCAAAGCTCTGCTTCGTCAGCGCGGATCACGCACGAGCGCCCCGCTCAGATGCGGGCACGGGGAAGCAGAGCTTCCAAGACATGTGCGTTCCCAAGCTGGAGCTTGGGAACGAGGGGTGAGCGTGCGGATTTCCCCAATCCGTCATCCTGAACGGAGCTTCGCCGTGGGCCGAGGAGGGGGAGGGGAACAGCGGGGGTTGGCGGCGGGGCGAGCCAGGCGGGGGCGGAGCGCAGTGCAGAGCCGAGTCCGCGAGACAGCGCGTGGGCGAAGGTGGGCGCAATCCTGACTGTTCGCGGGCGGAGGCGGTTTGGTGGGAGGTGCGCTCCATGGCCCCGCACCGCCTCCGCCCGCTTTTCAGTCAGCGATGCTTCGCTGCGTTCCGGTTCCCAAAGCCTCCCGGAACTCCGCTCAGCATGACGGCCGGTGTTCCGCCACGTTGGGGCTCGTTCTCTTTTCTGCCTGGACCAGGGAAATCAACTTCCAGGCTTTCATCTGAGTTGTTCCTTCTCTGCAAGTTCCACCCACGTCCCGCGCTTTGCCGATTCGGCGACGGCGTCGGTGAAAAGCTGCGCCTCCAAGCCATCGTGGAGGTTGGGAACATCAACGTCCTCCTGCCGTGCTCCGTTCATCACTTCGCGCAGGGCGGGGATCACCCATTGTTTGAAACGGTTGCCGATATCGAAGCCGCCGGGCGGGAATTGGTGGATGACCTCGACGGAGTTTCGCCGCTGCTCGGTCCGTTCCCAAGGCGCTGCGCTGACTTTGGGAACGAGAGGGAAACGAGAGTGAAAACGTCGCATCGCCGGGGCGCGCGTCCGCACATTTTCCGGGGAGCGCGCGCGTCCCGCGTGCTGGCGATGGCGTTCCGGCATCGCGAACTTCCCCACGCGTCGAATGTGGGGAGCGCGCGCCATCACTCCGCACGCCGCGGGAAGTTCGTTTCGGCGGGACGCCAAAACCAGCACGCGGGACGCGCGCGCTCCCCGGAGGCTTACGCCACCAGCCGCAGATCGCCTCGTGAGCAAGGCCCTGCTCGGTCACGAGAAGAATGACCGTCGCGATGCGCTGGGTCAGACCGGCGCGACAGCGTTTTGTAGTGCGGCGGTGCTCCGCCGCTTGCGGGATGGCGCGTGCAAGCGGTGCGGGGTCGCGAGCCGTCGCCGCGCGCACCCCGAAAGCGCCAGAGCACCGAAGAGGTGGAGGGGACAGTGGAGGTTGGCGGGCGGGCGAACCGGCGCACTACAAAACCTCGCGGCTCTCGCAGGGCGCAAAGCAAAGCTGCCTCTCCAGCGCGAGGCTGGAGAGGCGGGCTGTGAGAACGCAATGACTTGGGGGCTAGACCGCCGCCCGGCGGCGGCGCAGCAGGAGCAGTGCGCTGGAGCTGAGCAGCAGCATCGCGGAGGTGGGTTCGGGCACGGCGGCCGTGAGCGTGACGTGGCCGGCGGCTCCCGCCTGCTCGCTGGTGAAGTTAACGCCCGCCACCAGGTCGTCGTAGTTGATCATCCAGAGATTTCCACCGAACGCCTGGGTGGAAGCGTCGGCCCAACCATCGAACGTTCCGCCATTCCACGCGCCCGTGTAGCTGGCGATGGAAAGCTTGTCACCCACGTCCCAGAACGGGTTGGCCAGATCGGCTCCCAGCAGGTCGAGCGTTACCGTTCCGGAGATATTGAGTGAGCCCGCGATGTCGAGGAGGTCGGCGAAATTGGCATCACTGAAGGATGACTCGAAAACGAGCGTGGAGCCGGTGTTCAGATTGACCGTTCCGGTCGCCAGGCTCTCGATGGAAGTACCTGGCGAGAGTTTGCCATCCACAGTGACCACGCCGTTGATGGTGCCCGTGCCGCCGAGTGTCCCGGCGGCACCGACGATCACAATGTTGCCACCCGTCGCCGAACCGGTCGTGTTGTTCGCCAGCAGCGTGCCGGCGCTGACCGTCGTTGTGCCAGCGTAGGTGTTCGCGCCGGAGAGCACCAGCGTGCCAGCACCCGCTTTGGTCACGGCGAGCGAAGCCGCGCCGCCTTGGGCGATGCCTCCGGTGATGTCGGTGTCGCCCGCTCCCAACACGGCCAGGGTTTTCGCGCCGGCCACGCCGCCACTGGCCGCGCCGGTGATATTGCCGGCCAAAATCAGCGCGGTGGCCGGGGTCGTGGCGTTGTTGGAAATCGTGTAGGTCTGAGCGCTCCGATCGGTGCCGAGGACGACGGCGGCATTGACGACTTGGCCGTTGGTGACGGTGCTGCTGGTTGTGATGGCTCCGCCATTTTCCAAAGTGAGCGTCTGGCTGCCGACGGCGCCGCTCCCGATGGTGTAAGCGGCGGCACTGGCGGTATCGAAGAGCACCGTGTTGAGGGTGACTCCGGCACCGAGGTTGATCGTGGTCTGTCCGCCGCCCGCGCTGTTGAAAGTGGCGGTGTGGACGTTGTTCGCCGCGCCGGGCACGGGCGAGGAACTCCAGTTCGCGTCGGCCCAAGTGGAGCCGTTCGCCCCGGTCCAAGTCGCGCCGCCTGCGGTCGAGGAAACGAGCGCGTCGATCTGACTTTTGTATGTCGGGAGGTCCATGATCCAGCTCTCATCGCCATAAACGGAGGCGGGCAGGGGATAGACGAATGAAGCGAGGGCTTCGATCATTCCCGCGAGTTCCCATGTTGCGCTGTTTTTGTAAAAGACCGCGCCTCCGGAATCACCCGTTGCGACCTGCGCGTCGGGGGGGGTAAAATCCAAGATGAATCCTCGGAATGATCCGACTCCGAGTAGAGTTCGTGTCGTCACGCCGGTTTGAATCAGGTTCCTGCCGTAACTCTTTGTGCCGTTGGGCGACCAATAGAAGCCGGACTTCGGTCCGTATTCCGTAGAGAAAGATTGTTCTGCGGATCCGCGAATTCGACCGTAGCCAACCAGGTCAACGAGGGAGCCAATCGCCGGAGTGCTGCTGGAAACCA
>CAIQUL010000333.1 GCA_903874975.1 uncultured Chthoniobacter sp.
ATCATCATCAATCGGGAGGTTTCCTAAAGCAAGGGACGTGAATTTCACTGCTTTCGTTGCGTGAGCATAGGCGCCGACTATAACGTCTTCGGTGTAATCCATTTGTGGTGATGATGGGATAGAGCTGGTTAAGGGGAAGCCGTAAACCGTAGGCCGCCGAGAGCGGGCGGCGCAAATTGTTTTCTGTAAAAGCAGCGGAGGTCAGGCGGGGCCTAGCTGAAATCGTTGATGAGGTCTTTGTAGGGTTGGTACTGGGGTCCCGTCATGGAGCAGGTTTTCATCCAACCGTTGAACATCAGCAGGGCGGCTTCTCGGTGGTCTTTGACCTCTCGGATGCGGGCGAGGGATTCCCATTCCCATTTTCCCCAATTGTCGTCCCAAGAGATGCGAAAGAGGGCCCATTGGAAATCGTCGCCCTGCCAAGGAATGAGGTAGAAGTGGTCTTCGCTGAGCCAAGACGTCCAGTTTTCCACGGTATCTTCGACGCTCCCGATGGGATGAACGAAGCTCGGGATTAAATCTTGCATGGCTTCTAAGGCGTCTTCCTTGGAAAGGGGGCCGGCATTTTCGTCGTCATCGTCCTCCTCGCTTTCGTCGTCTTGGTCGTCCTTAGCGTTGTCGGCGGACTCTTCTTGTTCCTCAGCGTAGACCGTTTTGAAAAAAGGGAGCGAAAACTCGGTGTAATCTACGGGAATTCTTTTCATAAAGTCTGCGTTATTGTTATTTTCTGAGGACTAAGTGGGATCGAGGTCTTGTTCAGTTGCGCGGAGCAGGTAAACGGCAGCCTTTTGGGGATTTTTTGGGGAAAAGCCTCCGACGAGCGCTTTGTTGCGTTGGTCGCGTTCTTGCTGGTGCTGTTTGTTTTGGGCGGTCTGGGTGGTGGGGGGGCGGGAGGGGGCGGGAGAATGTGGGCCAGAGGGCGAAGGATTGCTAATAAAAGCGTGGTTTCTGCTAGGAATTTGCTTTCACGCCCGCCGCGCCGGGGACGGTCAGAACGGGGAGGGGCGTCGGGGAGTGAGGGGGGCTGGCTTTTGATCTCCGCGCTGCCGACAAAACCCAGAGGGTTTCGCTACTCTTCGCCCCCGCCAGCCGCCTTGCCAAAGCACGTGCGCCTCCGGCGCAGATGGTGGTCGGCGACAGGAATGTCGCCGCTCCTTGACCGCCGCTCCACGCCTTCGCAGCACCTACCCAGTTGGACTCACTTTCGATCACGCCCGGACTGAACTAATCTCCCGTAGACGTATATTCTTTGACTCATGCCATTACTCCGCGAATCGGCACACCGGAAACATCGGTGAGGCGGAATTTCCGTCCCTGGAAAAGGTAGGTCAGTTTCTCGTGATCGATGCCCATCCGATCAAGGATGGTGGCGTGCAAATCGTGGACTGAACACGGATCGCGAACCACGTTGTAAGCGAAGTCGTCGGTCTCCCCAACCACGGTGCCGCCCTTGATGCCACCACCGGCCATCCAGATCGTGAAGCAGCGCGGATGATGGTCCCGTCCATTGTTGCGGCCCTGGGTGAAGACGGTGCGGCCGAACTCGCTGCCCCACACGACGAGGGTGTCATCGAGCAGACCGCGTCGCTTGAGGTCGGAAATCAGCGCTGCGGTGGGACGGTCGGCTTCGGCGCATTGCCGCGGCAACTGGTCCACCACGTTATCGTGATGATCCCAACCCACGTGCGAAAGCTGGATGGTGCGCACACCGCGTTCGGCCAGACGACATGCCATCAGGCAGTTCCAGGCAAAGCTGCCGGGCTTCTGCACGTCGGGACCGTAGAGATCGAGGGACTCCTTCGATTCTTTCGAAAGGTCGAGCAGTTCGGGCACGGATGCCTGCATGCGGAAGGCCAGTTCATACTGCGCGATGCGCGCGGCGATATCGCTGTCGTGGAAAGTGGTCTGGTGGCGGCGGTTGAGCGCGGCCAAGTCATCGAGTTGATCGCGCCGGTCGGCGGGCGTGACACCGCCTGGATTGGCAAGGAAGGGCACGGGCTCGGTGCCGGCGCGGAAGCGTGTGCCCTGATGCTCGCCGGGCAGGAAGCCGCTCGACCAGAAACGATCGTAAACCGGTGATTCCTGAGGACGGCCCGCACCGCGTGACATGAGCACGACGAAGGACGGCAGATCGTGATTCACTGAACCCAATCCATAAGACAGCCACGATCCGAGCGCCGGGCGGCCGGGCAATTGGGATCCGGAATGCAGAAAGCTCATGCCGGGATCGTGATTGATGGCATCGGTATGCATGCTGCGCACGAAGGCGAGATCGCCGGCGATTTTCTGCAATTCGGGGAGCAGATCGCTGATCGGCATTGCCGCTGGTCCGCACATTTTGAACGGCCAGTGCGCCGGCGCGACGGGCAGGGTTTTCTGCCCCGAGGTGAATCCGGTGATGCGCTGGCCGTTGCGCACGGAGGGCGGCAAGTCGGTGCCGCGCAGCTTTTCGAGCTGTGGTTTGTGCTCGAACAAATCGATGTGCGACGGTGCCCCGGCCATGTGCATGAAGATCACGCGTTTGGCCTTGGGCGGGTAATGAGGCAGACCAGACTGAACACCGCCGGAAGAGGCTTCGGCAGCGACAAGGTCGCGCCTCAGCAACGACGCGAGCGCCATCATGCCTATCCCTCCGGCACTGCGCTTGAGGAAGGTGCGCCTCCTCATTTGATCGTATAGCTGGTCGATGGGATTCATAGGGTCACTCCCGGGTCAGTGCTTCATCGAGATTGAGGATGAGCGCGCAGGTCTGCGCATACGCTGCCAGCTCGGCGGGCGGAAAGGCGGTCGTCGCCGGCGAAGCGCCCACCGCCAGGACGGCCTGCGCTGCCTGGGTGTCGGCTGCATAGCGGGCGAGTCGTCGCCTCAGCCCGGCGGTGAGGATTTCGAGTTCGTCTGCATCCGGACGACGCCCCACGACATGTCGCATCGCCAGGATGAGTCTCTCCTCCGGTGTCGCAGCTTCGCCCATGATCCGCACCGCCAGCATGCGGGCGGCGACCGAGGTGGTGACATTGTTGAACATCGCCAAAGCCTGCAGCGGCGTGTTGGTGCGCAATCGCCGCACGCTGCAAAACTCGCGACTGGGCGCATCGAACGCGACCATGCTCGGTGGTGGCTGGGTGCGTTTCCAGATGGCATAGACACCGCGCCGCCACAGGCCATCATCGGTGGCGGGAGTGTAATTGTTGAGATTGCCGCTGCCCTGGCCGCCATCCCACGAACTGGCGGGCTCGTACGGACGGATCGCTGGTCCACCCAGGCGCTCGACCAGCAATCCCGATGCGGCCAGCGCCTGATCGCGGAGCATCTCAGGCGTCATGCGGAAGCGCGGGCCGCGCGCGAGCAGACGATTGGCCGGATCACGGGTGATCAATTCGGCAGGAGCGACCGCGCTTTGTCGATAGGTGGCGCTGGTGACGATGGTGCGCAGCAGACGCATCGTGCTCCAGCCTTGATCTCGGAATTCGACCGCCAGCCAGTCGAGCAACGCCGCATTTGATGGCGGTTCGGCCTGGCCCCCGAAATTTTCGAGCGTCGCGACCAGTCCCGTGCCGAAAAGCATTTCCCACAAACGATTGACCTGAACGCGCGCCGTCAACGGATTCGCCGGATCAACCAGCCAGCGGGCCAGGGCGAGGCGGTTGCCCGGCGCATCGGCGGGAAGCGGCGGCAGGAAGCCGGGTGTGCCGGCCTCGACGCGCTCGCCGCGGTGTCCGTATTCGCCACGCTTCAGCACAAAAGTTTCACGCGGTTTCGCAAGATCCTTGAGCACCATCACTGCAGGCGCTTCTTTGGCGAAAGCATCGCGCGATTTCTTTGCCGCCTTGAGTGCCGATTCCGCCGCTGCCAGCGCTGCCAGCGCTGCCAGCGCTGCTGGCTCAGCCGGCGGCGTGGCCGATTTCAGCGTGGCCAGTTCTTTCTCCGCTGCGGTGACGGCGACAGCGAGCACCGTGGTGCGCTCCGCATCCGCTGTGTTCGGAATGCGCAGGATCGGCGCGACAACGCGTTCTTTACCACGGATACCTCTTTCCTCAATGGAATCGAAGTAAGCAGCAAAGCGGTAGTAATCTTTTTGCAGGATCGGGTCGTATTTGTGGTCGTGGCAGCGCGCGCAATTCATGGTCAGCCCGAGCCACACCGTGGCGGTGGTCTCCGCGCGATCGAAGACGCCTTCCAGGCGAAACTCCTCGGCATCGATGCCGCCTTCGGAACTGAGGCGGTGGTTGCGGTGGAAACCAGTGGCCAGGATCGTTTCGGGGCTGGCATCGGGCAGCAGATCGCCGGCCATCTGCAGAAGGGTGAAGCGGTCGAAGGGCATGTCGGCGTTGTAGGCCTCGATGACCCAGTCGCGCCAGCGCCACATCGAACGCTCATCGTCCTCCTGGAAACCATGGCTATCGGCGAAACGCGCAGCATCGAGCCAAGGCGTGGCCAGACGTTCGCCGTAGCGGGGCGAGGCGAGCAGGCGGTCCACCACACGTTCGTAGGCATCAGCGGCCCGATCCGCGACAAAGGCGTCAATTTCGGCAAGCTTCGGCGGGATTCCGGTCAGATCCAAACTGACGCGGCGAATGAGCGTCTCGCGCGTGGCCTCAGCCTGCGGCTTCAAACCCTGAGCTTCAAGACTGGCCAGCACGAAACGATCGAGATCACTGCGGGGCCATGCCGTATCCTTCACCGCCGGAATCCCGGGCCGTCGCGGCGCGACGAACGCCCAGTGTTCGGCATAGGGTGCGCCGGCGGTGATCCATTGTCGCAGCAGCGACTGCTCCGCAGCGCTCGGTCCGGGCTTGGCCTTGGGAGGCATGCGTTCCTCCACATCGCTGGTGCTCAACCGCCCCAACAGCATGCTGGCCTCGGCGTCACCTGGAACCACTGCGGCCCGGCCTTCTTTGTTCCGGGCGATTGCGCCAGCACGCGAATCCAGGCGCAAGCCGGCCTTGCGCTTGGCCTCATCCGGACCATGGCAGGCGAAACAATACGTGGATAAGATCGGGCGGATCTGCGTGGAGAAATCAGGCGAATGCGGGACCGCGGCACTCGCGTTCAGCGGCTTGCCTTCCGCCGCCTTCACCGACTCGTCCGCGTGAGCTGCAAGCACCGCGACAGTCAGGCTCAAAACGAGAGCACTGAGCCGGGAGACATGCATCTGATTCTGTTTCATCTGTCTGTCTGGCTGCTAGGAATTTGCTTTCGCGCCCGCCGCACCGGAAACGGTCAGAACGGGGACGGGCGTCGGGGAGTGAGGGGGTCTGTCCTGGCCAGAGACGAAGACGTCGTGCTGCTCGATTGCCCCAGGAGCGGCGTGAAGGAGAGGAGAGACGAAAGGGACGGCAAGAACGGAAAGGATGGCAACGGCGCGGACGTAGAATTGGGTGAGGTGGAGGGGCATGTCTGCTAGGAATTTGCTTTCACGCCCGCCGCGCCGGGGACGGTCAGA
>CAIQUL010000334.1 GCA_903874975.1 uncultured Chthoniobacter sp.
GCGTCTCTTGCTCCGCTCCGCTTTGCGGCCCGTCCGAGGACGACCCGCACGATCCGCCGGTGACCGCGACCGCGTATCCCGCCAGCACCTCGGCCCGCTGGGGCCCAAGGTCGTGGACGCCAACGGCGCGCTCGACGGGAGCAAGGTCTTTGACCCCAACGGCGGCCCCGGCCCCGCCCGCGCCGACGGACCCTACTACCGGGTCAATATCGACCCCGGCGAACGCTACGGCCTGAACGTCGGCTGTGTGGAAAGCGCCGCGCTTTCCGGCTGCCAGGCCAGCCGCGCGATCAGCGGCTACCCCGCGGAAATCCCGGGCGAGATCGAGTGATCGGCGGGAAAATGCGCGTGACAAGCCCCGCGGCTCGACCACCCTTCCGTGCTCCAATTTCGACCCCATTCATTATGCGATCCAGCCTCCTCTTCCTTGCCGCTTCCCTCGCCGTCTCGATCCCGACTTTTGCCGCCGAACCAAAGGACTATCTGCCCATCCAGATCGGCTCCGAGTGGACGAGCACGGCCGCGTTTGTCGCCCCGAGCGGTAACAAAACGACGGGCACGGGACAGCGGAAGATCGCGGAGAAGGTGGAGCTGGACGGCAAGACCTACTACCGCACGCGCACGAAACTCGAAGGCGGTGCGTCGCTGGTGGAATACAGCAAGCTCATCCGCAAGGACGCCGCCGGTCTTTACTCGCTCCCCGACGGCGTGGCCGGGGCCAAGGAGCAGCTCGAAATTCCCATGCCGCTCACGGCCGGGCAGACGTGGCAAACCGTCGCAGGCACCGTGACGATCACGAGCACGATGGTCGGCGTGGAGACGGTGACGGTGGGCAAGAAGACCTACAAGGAGTGCCTCCACATCCGCGTCGCGTCGGCGGACAAGAGCTACCAGGAAGATTACTGGGAAGCTCCCGTGGTCGGGACGGTGAAATCGGAGATCGTTTCCACTACGATGGGCAAAATCACGCTGACCCTCCGGGAGTACAAAGCCGGCAAGTAATCTCCGCCGATCTCCGGCTCATCCGGCGAAAAGATCGCCGGGAAAGTCCCGGCTGCTTTCCCGGCTGCTTCAGCCACCCACGCAAAAACGCCTCACCAGGCGATGGCCTGCATCCGGCGCGCGACTTCCTCCACATTGGCGCGCGAGTTGAACGCGCTGATGCGGAAGTAGCCTTCGCCCATCGCGCCAAAGCCGCTGCCGGGCGTGATGACCACGTTGGCCTCGCCGAGCATGCGGTCGAACATCTGCCAGCTCGTCGTGCCGGCCGGCGTCGAGACCCAGATGTAGGGCGCATTCACGCCGCCAAAAACGCGCAGCCCCACGGCGGCGGCCGCTTCGCGGAGGACGCGCGCATTGCCCATGTAGTGCTCCACCAGCGCGGCGATCTGCGCTTTGCCCTCGGGCGAATAGAGCGCCTCCGCACCGCGCTGCACGATGTAGGAGACGCCGTTGAACTTCGTGGTGTGCCGGCGCGACCACAGCGGGTGCAGCGGCTGCCGTTCACCGTTCGCGGTCGAGGCCAGGAGCGTCTTTGGCACCACGATGAAAGCGCAGCGCGTTCCGGTGAAGCCGCCGTTTTTCGAGAAGCTGCGAAACTCGATCGCGCACTCGCGCGCGCCGGGAATTTCGTAGATCGAGCGCGGCACCGCGGGATCGCTGATGTAAGCCTCGTAGGCCGCGTCGAAGAGGATCACCGACTGATGCGCGCGCGCATACGCGACCCACGCGGCGAGTTGCTCGCGCGTGGCCACCGCGCCGGTCGGGTTGTTGGGAAAGCACAGATAGATCACGTCGACGTGCTCCGCGGGGGGCGCGGCGACAAAGCCGTTCTCCGCTGTGCAATTCAGATAGATCAGCCCTTCATACGCACCGCTCGCAGCGGCGTCGCCGGTGTGGCCGGCCATCACATTCGTGTCCACATAGACTGGATAAACAGGGTCGGTGATCGCGATGCGGTTTTGCGCGCCGAGGATGTCGAGGATGTTGCCGCAATCGCACTTCGAGCCATCGCTCACGAAAATCTCGTCGTCCGCCACCTCGATCCCGCGCGCCCGGAAATCGTGCTCCGCGATGGTGTGCCGCAGCCACTCGTAACCCTGCTCCGGCCCGTAGCCGTGGAAACCCTCGCGCGTCGCCATCTCGTCCACCGCCGCGTGCATCGCCGCGACCACCGCCGGCGGCAGTGGCTCGGTCACATCGCCGATTCCGCAGCGGATGATCCGCTTGGCCGCCTCCGGATGCGCCTCCGCGAAAACCCGCACGCGCCGCGCGATTTCGGGAAAGAGATAGCCTGCTTTGAGTTTGAGATAGTGGTCGTTGAGAAAAGCCATAGGGGCGGACGATGTAGCGCAGCCCCGCGCGGTGCTCAATGGCAGATCGTCCCTGTTTTTTCCCGCGCCGGAACTCGGGTCGCGGGAATCTCGCCGCCGGGACTTTCTCCGCCGATGTTTTCTGCTAAGCCTGTCGCCGCCATGCCCACGACCGCCAAAATTCCGACGCTGAAAATTCACGAGATCTACGAATCCGTGCAGGGGGAAAGTTCGTGGGCGGGTTGGCGGTGCGTGTTTGTGCGGCTGACGGCGTGCGATTTGCGCTGCACCTACTGCGACACGGAGTATGCGTTTTACGACGGGAAGAAGCGGGCGGTCGCCGAGGTGCTGGCGGAGGTGCTGGCCACGGATTGCCCGCTGGTGGAGATCACGGGCGGCGAACCGCTGCTGCAAAAAAATGTGCTGCCGCTGATGACGGCGCTGTGCGACGCGGGGCGCACGGTGCTGATCGAGACGAGCGGGGCGCACGACATCGCGCCGATCGATGCGCGGGTGCATCGCATCATGGATTTGAAAACTCCGGACAGCGGGGAGAGTGCGCGCAATCTGTGGTCGAACATCCCGCTGCTCACCGCGCGCGATGAGGTGAAATTCGTGATCGGTTCGCGTGGAGACTACGCATGGGCGCGGGAGCAGGTGCGCGCCCATGCGCTCGACCGGCGCTGCGGCGGCGTGCTGTTTTCGCCGGTGTTTGGGCGCATCGAACCGCGGGACATCGTGGACTGGATCATCGCGGACAAGCTGCCTGTGCGGTTTCAGCTCCAGATGCACAAATTCATCTGGGACCCGAAGCAGAAGGGCGTGTAGCGAGGGCCGCGCGCGCGTATCGGTTTGCAATTCGCGGGTGCTCCGGCGCATTAACTCCGCCGCCCGAACCACCCATGCCCTACCTCGCTGTCACCGGCGGTCTGTCGCCGAAAGTCTTTGTGCTCAAGCCGGGCGCTGCCGTGGTGGGGCGTTCCGCGGAGGCGGACTTCACCCTGAAGCACGTGGAGATTTCCCGGCAGCACTGTCGTTTCACCTGGGATGGCAAGGAGTGCCGCGTGGAGGATCTGGGGAGCGTGCGCGGGACGACGGTGAATGGGGAAAAAGTCGCGACCGCGTTCACGCTGCGGTCGGGCGACAAGGTGGGCATCGGGCCGGCGGTGCTGGAATTCGGGATGGGCGATGCACCGACGGCGGGCGCGCCGGGGGCCGCGGGGGCGGAAAAGGGGGCACCGATGCTGGTGCGCGGGCAACCGGCGGATCGGTTCGAGGTGGTGGGCGAGATGACGATCGGACGCGACGCGGGCCTCGAGGTGTGGCTGAACGATCCGGGGATCTCGCGCCGTCACGCGACGGTCAAAGCGGCGCCCGGCGGGGGCGTCATCGTCACCGACTTAAACAGCACGGCCGGCTCATTCGTGAATGGTCACCGCTTCGACACGCAGGCGCTGACGATCGGCGACCGGCTGCAAGTGGGGCCGTTTTGCTTTCAGTTCGACGGCCACGCACTGACCCGGGTGGCCAATGCCGCGGGTGGGACGATCCGTGCGGGCAATGTCGTCTTTCGCTCGGGCACGCTGACGATCCTGGATGAAATCAACCTCGCGATCCCGGCGTCGCGTTTCGTCGGGATCATCGGACCGAGCGGCGCGGGAAAGTCCTCGCTCCTGACGACATTGAGCGGGCTGCGCGCGCCGGAGCGCGGCGCGGTGTTTGTGGATGGCGAGGACATCTACTCGGGGCACGACGCGCGCTCGTTCGGCTTCGTGCCGCAGGAGGACATCGTGCATCCCGAGCTGACGGTGAGCGAGGCGCTGCGGTTCAGCGCGCGGCTGCGGCTGCCGGCCGGCACGCCGCCGCTGGAGGTGCAAAAGCTCGTCCTGCAAACGCTCGATCAACTCGGTCTGCGCCCGCACGCGGCGAAGAGCATCAGCAACCTCTCCGGCGGGCAGCGCAAGCGGGTGAGCGTGGGCGTGGAGTTGCTCGCGCGGCCTTCGATCCTCTTCCTCGATGAACCGAGTTCCGGCCTCGATCCGGCGACCGAGTTTCAACTCATGGAGCTGCTCCGCGATCTCGCGGACACCGGCTGCACCATCGTCTGCACCACGCACGTCATGGAAAACGCCTACCTCATGGACCAGCTCATCGTGCTGGTCGGCGGGTGTCTGGCGTTTCAGGGCTCGGCGCAAAGTGCGCGCGAATACTTTCAGGTGGCCAAACTCACGGCGCTCTACGACCGGCTCGACGAGCAGCCGCCGAAAAATTGGCGGACGGCGTTTGCGGAGCGCAATCTCGCCGGGGCGCTGGACGCCGCGCCCGCGCCGCCGGTGTCGGTCGCCGCCGCCCGCACGAAGCGCGCTTTCGCCCTGCCGATCCTGCTCGCGCGGCAGTGGTCCATCCTGCGCTCGGACTGGCGCAATTTCGCGCTCCTCGTCGGCCAGCCGATGATCATCGCGGTGCTCGTGGTGTGGGTCAGCAATGAGCGTTCGCTGACGATGTTTTTCGCGTATCTCGCCACGCTGTGGTTCGGGTGCAGCAATGCGGCGCAGGAGATCGTGAAGGAACTCGCCATCTACCGGCGCGAGCGGCTGGTGGGCGTGGGCGCGCACTCCTATCTCGCGAGCAAATACCTTTTCCTCGTGGCCATCACCGCGCTCCAGACGCTGCTGCTTTACTTCACGATGATCGTCGGCAGCGGCGGGCGCGATGGCTTGGTGCTGTGGCAGCTCGCGGCGCTGCTCGGCACGGCGGTCGCGGCGGTGGGCATCGGGCTCACCATCTCCGCGCTCTCGCGCTCGGTGATGCAGGCGGTGATGTTTGTGCCGCTGATGCTCATTCCGCAGATCATTTTCTCCGGGCGCACCGTGGCCCCCGGCGACATGAGCAAGTCCGTCCTCGCCGTGAGCCGCCTCACGCCGAGCTTCAGCGCGCAGACCGTTATGGACACGAGCTTTCTGTGGCAGAAGGAGCTGAGCGGCGAGGTCATCAGCGATCACGGCCAGTCGTACCGCAACCTCGATCCCGACCGCGAATTTTTCACCACCGGCGACGTTTACAACCGCGGCCGCCCGGCGTGGCTGGCCTTGCTCGGCCATGCGATTTGGGGCGTTCTCACGTATTTCGTCTCGTGGTTTGCGCTGAAAAAGCGCGAGCGCGTGTAGCGCGGCGGGCTACTTGCCGCGGACGATCTTGAAGGAGTCGCGCAAGAACCAGACTTCGCCTTTGGTCGCGCGCAGCTCCGCGACCAGCGGGACATCGCCGCCCCCGGTTTCAAACTCGTAACTCAGTGCCTGCCACGAGGCGTCGCCCTCGATGAAGTTGGCGCGCTTGGGCAGGCCGGAGACGCGCAGGCCCGCGCCTTTGCCCCTCTCGTCGTCGGTGGCCGCGACCCCGGCCGTGCGGGCCATGGCCTCAAAGCGATACCGCCCCGCTTCGAGGCGCACGGTCTGCCGCCACGACGGGCTCGCCGCGCCCGTGGCGACGAGCCGCAGGCAGTCGCGATTCTCGATTTTCACCTCGTCGCCCTGCCCACCCTCGGTGCCTTGGAAAGTCCAGCCCGGCCCGATTTTCAGCGCGCCCTTGGCGTCGAAAACCACCGGCTTCACCGGCACGCCGAGCTGCTTCCCGATGGCGGTGATCCGGCGCGCCACCTTGCTGCGCGCCTCATTGATTTGGTTTTCGTATGCCTTCGCCCAGCCGCCGTCTTTCGCCGCGATGGCCTCGCGCACGCGCCGTCCCTCGGTAGTGATGCGCGCGCTCCAGTCCTCCTTCACCAGCAGGTTTTTGTGGAGGTAGTCGAACCGCGCCCGATAGAGCGCCGCGCCCTGTGGACAGCGCATGACCGCACCGCCGACGAGCGAGTCAAAGCCGCGCATCACCGGGAAGTTTTCATCGCCAAACACCTGGTCCATGCCGTGCAGAAAAAACGAGAATTTTCCCGAGTCCGGGTCGCGGTAAAAACGGTAGTTGTTGCGGTTGAAATTGTAGCCGTCCCAGTGGCAGACGATGTCCTCCAGGACGCAGAAGGAGATGAACTTCTCGACGTCCAGAATCTTGCCGAGCCGCTCCCAGCGCTTCGCGTTGTCCGGTTCCTGGCTGGCCGCGATCAGTTCCTTGATTCCCGCCTTGTCGTGCGGGTCGCCCCTGTCCTTTTCCGTGTTCTCATTGATCTCCGAGCAGAAGCCGCCGTCGTAGAGATCGCCGTCGGTGTTCTTGTAAAACGCGGCGAGAAAATCCTGCGTGAACGCCTCCTTGACCACGTAAAGCCCGAGGTCGCGGCCATTCAATTCCACAAAGGCATGCGAGCAGCGCGAGGCGGGCACGCCGGCGCGCCGCCCCATTTCTCCGGCGATGAATTCGTTCAGGTAGGTGCCGTCCTGCGCGCCGTTGTTGAGGTGGATTTTCGTCATCCCGTGAAAGCGTTCGCCGCCCTTGGCTTTGTCAAACCGCAGGGTCATCCCCGGCTTGGCGTCGAGCTTTTGAAAACTGCCCGCCGAGCCTTTCAATTTGACCGCCACTTTCTGATAGATCACCGGTCCGGCGAGCGTGGCCTCGGTCAACGTGGCCTCCGCGTAATTGCGTTCATCCTTCTGCAGTTTCTCGCGCTGCTCCGGGGAGAGCTCGATTTTCAGTCGCGGGATGTGGCCAACGAAAAAATCCGCTGCCGCCTGCCGGTGCTGCGTGTGTTTGTCGGGCTTGGGCGCGGTGGTTTTCGCGGGAGGCGCGGCCGACAGCGCGGCGGAGCCGGCGAGAAGCAGGGCGACAGCGAGGAGGTGGCGGAGAATTTTCATGCGGAAACGCACGGCAGAGGAAACTGCCGCAGCCCCGCTCCGTCAACCACCGCGCAACCGCGCAACCGCGATCCGCTCTACGCGCCCACTTCCGCGCGCGCGTCGGCGGCGAGCGCGGTGGAGAGGTAGCGCTCGCCGGTCGAGCAGGCCACGGTGACGATCAGCTTGCCCTTGTTCTCCGGGCGCTTCGCCACCTCGATCGCCGCGCAGACATTCGCGCCGGTGCTGATGCCCACGAGCAGCCCTTCTTCCTTCGCCAACCGGCGGGCCATGGCAAAGGCGTCGTCGTTCGAGACCTGCACGCACTCCACGATCTGCGCGTTTCCGGCGGAGTCCTTGAGGTGCAGGTTATTCGGCACAAAGCCCGCGCCCGTCCCCTGGATTTTGTGCGGCCCCGGCTTCACTGGCTGGCCCGCGAGCGTTTGCGAAATGACCGGCGAATCCTTCGGCTCGACGGCGATCGCCGTGAAGCTCGGCTTGCGCGGTTTGAGCGCCTCCACGCAGCCGGTGATCGTCCCGCCGGTGCCCACGGCGGACACGAAGATGTCGATCTTTCCGTCCGTGTCCTCCCACAACTCCTCCGCCGTGGTCTTCGCGTGGATCGCGGGATTTGCGGGATTGTTAAACTGCTGTGGCATCCACGCGTTCGGCGTGTTCTTGACCAGATCCTCGGCCCGCGAAATCGCGCCTTTCATTCCCTCCGCGCCGGGCGTGAGCACGAGCTTCGCGCCGAGCATGGCGAGCAGCGTGCGCCGCTCCACGGACATCGTCTCGGGCATCGTGAGGATGAGCTTGTAGCCTTTTGCCGCCGCCACAAACGCCAGCGCGATCCCGGTGTTGCCGCTCGTCGGCTCGATGATGACGGTGTCTTTCGTCAGCACGCCGCGCTGCTCCGCGTCCTCGATCATGGCCCTGCCGATGCGGTCCTTCACGGAGCCGAGGGGGTTGAAAAACTCGCACTTGAGCGCAATCGTCGCCTCCAGTCCGGCGGTCACTTTATTGAGCTTCACGAGCGGCGTGTGGCCGATGGTTTCGACGATGTTGCTGTAGATTTTGCCCATAGGAATGTGTGTGGTGCGGAGGTTTGGTTCGGTGAAATTGGGGGCGCACTTTTACCGCCGCGACCTCCGCGACGGCAAGGCCGATGTTCGGCGCGAAATGATTGCAAGATTCCGTTTGAATTGCCGAACGCGGCTGCTACTTCTCCCCGCCCAAACCTCATACACACTATTCCATGGCTGACCTACTCAACGCGAAAGACATCAAAGACTGGCTCAAAAAACTTCCCGAGTGGGACCACGACAAGAAGCACATCGAGCGCACTTTTGAGTTCGACGATTTTTCGCAGGGCATCGAATTCGTGAACGGCGTGGCCGAGATCGCCGAGGAGGACGATCACTGTCCCGACATCGACATCCGCGAAGGCAAAGTGCGGATCATGCTTTCCACGCACAGCGAAGGCGGCGTCACCGATCTCGACTTCGAGGTCGCCGAGAAGATCGACACGCTCGTCGAGTAAACGCCGATGTCCGCCGCGGCGTCCGAGCCTGCACGCGCGCGGATGATTGTCTGCGCGCTGCTCGTCGCGGGTTTTGCCCTCGGCACGTGGGCCTACATCGCCCACCGCAGCGCCGCGCCGGAGCCGCCGCAGGTCGAGTTGCCCGGCGGCGGGATGCCGTGAGATGCCGGACGCATTGGCGGCGGGGACGTGCAGTCTTCAGTTGGGAGTATTCAGCGGTCGGGCAATGCCGCGGCGGATGCTGAATACTGCCCACTGAAGCCTCCGGCCTCCGTCACCACCGCCTTTTTTCCATGCCCACCCCGACCATCCTCGTCGCGCCCTCGCTCCTCGCTTGCGACTTCGGCCAGCTCCATCACGAAGTCCGCCGCGCCGAAGCCGCCGGAGCCGACTGGCTGCACTGCGATGTCATGGACGGCCATTTCGTGGACAACATTTCCTTCGGGCCCGCCTGGGTGGACGCCGCCGCGCGTGTCGCCACCGTGCCGCTCGATGTGCATCTCATGATCGAGCGGCCCGACCACTACTTTCCCCGCTTCGCGAAAGCCGCGCGCCAGATCACCGTTCACGTCGAAGGCCGGCACGATGTCGCGCAAACCCTCGCCGCCATCCGTGCCGCCGGCTGCGGCTGCGGTCTCGCTCTTCGTCCCGCGACGCCCTTCGAGGCGCTCGTTCCCTTCCTCGGACAGATCGATCTCCTCCTCGTCATGACCGTCGTCCCCGGCTTCGGCGGCCAATCTTTCATGCAGGAAATGCTGCCCAAAGTCCGCGCCGCTGCCGAAGCCCGCGCCCGGCTCGGCCTCGGCTACCGCATCCAGGTGGACGGTGGCATCACCACCACCACCGCTCCCCTCGCCATCGAAAACGGGGCCGACACCCTTGTCGCCGGCACCTCCGTCTTCGGCGCACCCGACCCCGCCGCCGCCATCCGCAGCATGCGCGGCGTGTAGCGCTGGGGAAAAAGCGGGGTCGGCCAGAGCGGAGTCGAAGGCCCCCGTGGAGTCGCCGGTGACGTCCGTAGCGCGAGGCTCCGGCAGGCGAAGGCGCCGGCGCTATTCTGCCTCCGCTCCGCGGCCCGCCGCACCCCGCGCCCTTCGCCTGGCCAAATGCGTGTGCGCCTTTGGTGCAGTCGGTGGTCGGCGGCTGGAAGCTCGCCTTTGCACGCTCCCCGGTTCATTCCGCTCCCCACATCGCGCTCGCGTGTTCGGTCACTCGGGATGACACGTTTTTGAAATGGTTTACCCCACTCGAAGCAATCGCGCCCGCCTCCCTGATCCCGCCGCACGACCGAACCCTTCCGGGGCGTTTACCCTCCAAATAAATCCCCCTCACGCTTCGGCATCGCGACACCGAGCTTTTTGTACGCCAGGGGCATGGCCACGCGGCCTTGCGGGGTGCGTTTGATGTAGCCCTGCATGATGAGGTAGGGCTCATGCACGTCTTCGAGCGTGCCGGCGTCGTCGCCCACGGCCACGGCGAGCGAGTTCAGCCCGACCGGCCCGCCGCCAAATTTGTGGATCAGCGCTTCGAGGAGGCGCTTGTCCATTTCGTCGAAACCGTCGGCGTCGATGTCGAGCATGGTCAGCGCCTGGTCGGCCACGTCGCGGTTCACGCGGTTGCCGGCGCGGACCTGGGCAAAGTCGCGCACCCAGCGGAGCAGATTGTTCGCGATGCGCGGGGTGCCGCGGCTGCGGGCGGCGATTTCCAGCGCGCCGGCTTCGTCGATCGGCAGGCCGATGAGCCCGGCGCTGCGCTGGACGATCTTTTGCAACTCCTCCGCCGTGTAGTAGTCGAGCCGGCAGTTCATCCCGAAGCGCGTGCGCAGCGGCGCGCTGAGCATGCCGGCGCGGGTGGTCGCGCCGATGAGCGTGAAGCGCGGGAGATTGAGCGGGATGCTCCGCGCGTTCGGCCCTTGGTCGATGATGATGTCGAGTTTGTAGTCCTCCATCGCGGGGTAGAGGTATTCCTCGATGGCGGGCTGGAGGCGGTGGATTTCGTCGATGAAAAGCACATCGCCGCGCTCCAGCGTGGTCAGCAGGCCCGCGAGGTCGCCGGCCTTTTCGATGGTCGGGCCGCTGGTGTTCTTGATGTTCACCCCCATGGCGTGCGCGAGGATGTAGGCGAGCGTGGTTTTGCCCAAACCGGGCGGGCCGCTCAGGAGGATGTGCTCCAGCACGTCGCCCCGCTGCTGCGCGGCCTGGACCATGAGTTCCAGCCGGTCGCAAACTTTTTCCTGCCCCGCGAACTCGCTGAACATCGGCGGCCGCAGCGAGATGTCGAAAGGCGTCGCCGGAGTGTCGAGGGTTTTGCTGATGAAGTCGTCGGGCACGGCGGTAGAGAAAGCAGAAGGCGGGGCGGTTGTGAATGGGGAAGCGTGAATGGGGAAGCGTGAATGGGGAAGCGATGCGTTCCGGCGATTCACGAATCACTGGAGGCGCCGCCGCCAAAGGTGGCCTGCTCGACAGGCACAAACCGATTATTTCCCGCCGTCTTCTCCGCCGCCGCCGGCACCCAAGCGCCCGGACGATTGCGCGCGCGGCGGCTTCCTCGGCGTCGCTGGTAAACTGGGGCTGGCCCGCGCTGAGGTCGGCGACGATGCGGGGGCGCGTGCCCATCGCCATTTGCCTGACGATGCGGACGGGCAGGCGGCATGGGGCTACCCCTCCGGGACCCTCGGTGCCGACCACTTTGCACCATGTCGCATTTCGCCTCGCCCTCGCGGACGCGCTTTTAATCACGCCCAGGCACCACGGGCGCGTGGGAATTCGGTTGAGCGGGGCGGGGGACCGGTGGAAGGTGCGCGCCGCTGTGAACACCGACACGCCACCTTCCACCGCCAACTCCGCTCCCGCCCGACGCGGGCGCGTGGTGGTGGGCATGAGTGGGGGCGTGGATTCCAGCGTGGCGGCGTGGCTGCTGAAGGAGCAGGGCTACGAGGTCATCGGCGTGACGATGAAGGTGTGGCCGCAGGACTGCATCTCGCGGGCGGAGGATAAGTGCTGCGGGCCGCAGGCGATCGCCGATGCGCGGGGCGTGGCGCACGCGCTGGGCGTGCCGCATTACGTCATCGACGAGGGGGAAAACTTCGAGCGGCTGGTCATCGACTATTTCACCGACGAGTACAAAAACGGGCGCACGCCGAACCCGTGCGTGATGTGCAACGAGAAGGTGAAATTTGGCAACCTGTGGGGCAAGGCGAAGGCGCTCGGCGCGGACTACATCGCCACGGGGCACTACGCGATCATCGAGCATCACAGTGACCGGGCGGTGCTGCGCAAAGGGCGCGATCCGCGGAAAGATCAGTCGTATTTTCTGTTCAGCCTCCGGCAGGCGCAGCTCGCGCGCGCGCTCACGCCGCTCGGCGGGATGGAGAAGACGGAAATCCGCGCCATCGCGCGGCAGCTCGGCCTGAAGACGGCGGACAAAGTGGACAGCCAGGAGATCTGTTTCGTGCCGGGGAACGACTACAAGGCGTTCCTGAGATCGCACCTCGGCGCGAGTGAGTTTCACCCCGGCGGCATTTACGACAAAGCGGGTAATCGCGTGGCCGAGCACGAGGGCATCGAAATGTTCACCATCGGCCAGCGCAAAGGGCTGCCGGGCGGTTCGCCGCGCCCGATGTATGTCATCGACATCGACCCCGCCACGAGCCGCGTGATCGTCGGCGAGGCGGAGGATTTGGTGACGGACGAATTCACGATCGACCACTGTCTGTGGCACGGCGCGGCGGATGAGCCGTTCGAGGTCACCGTGAAAATCCGCTACGCGCATCCCGGCGCGACCGCGACCGTTTTCCCCGGCGCAAACGGCGAGGCTCGCGTGCGCCTGCACACGCCGCAGCGCGCGGTCACGCCGGGGCAGGCGGCGGTGTGCTATCGGGGAGATGAAGTGGTGGGCGGCGGGTGGATCGTGCGGCAGCAGGCGGCGGTCGTCATTTAGGATTTAGGAATTAGCATTTAGCATTTGCTCTACGTGCCGCGCGGTTTCCCAAATGCTAAATGCTAATTCTTAAATGCTAAATGGCGGAGGAGGTCCTCACTGTTTTCACGACCTGGCCGGACCTCGACACGGCCCGCACGGCGGCGCGCACGCTGGTCGAGGAGAGGTTGGCGGCTTGCGGCAATATCGTCCCGGGTGTGGAGTCGGTGTATCGCTGGGAGGGAAAGGTGGAGACGGGCGCGGAAGTGCTGGTGGTCTTCAAGACGGTGATCGGGAGCTACCAGATGTTTGAGACGCGGCTCCGGGCGCTACACCCGTATCAAGTGCCTGAGGTGCTGGCACTGCGCGTGACCAACGGGCTGCCCGCGTATCTGCGCTGGGTGGAGCAGAACTGCGGGTGAGCTGAGCGCGGTTTTGGGGCGGGTCACCACTGCCGTATCGACAGAGTTTTCGACCGAGTGCTAGGTTCGCACGCACATGCAGGAGCTTGTTGCACATTTGGAAAACGGCGGGGATTTGGACGCTGCGCAGGTCGCTCACGCCGTCGCGCAGTTGCTTTCCGGCGCGGTGCCGGATGCGGCGAAAGGCGAGTTCCTCAAGGCGCTGCGAGCGAAAGGTGAGACGGCGGCGGAGATCGCGGCGTTTGTGCAGGCGCTGCTCGCCCGGGCGGTCGATCCGGGGCTCGATCCCGCGCAGTTGCCGGGGCCGATGCTGGATGTCTGCGGCACGGGCGGTGACCAACTCCACCTGTTCAACGTCTCGACGACCGTCATGTTTGTCCTCGCCGCCGGCGGCGCGTGCGTGGTGAAGCACGGCAACCGCGCCATCACCAGCCAGTGCGGCGGGGCCGACGTGCTGGAGGAACTCGGCGTGCGCCTCGAACTCCCGCCGGCCGACCTCCGGCGCTGCGTCGAGGCGCACGGACTCGGCTTCGTGTTCGCCCCGGCGTATCACCCCGCCTTCAAAGCCATCGGTCCCGTGCGCCGCGCGCTCGCCGCCGAGGGCATCCCGACGATTTTCAATCTGCTCGGCCCGCTGCTCAATCCCGCGCGCCCGGCCTATCAACTCGTCGGGATTTTCTCCCCGGTGCTGCTCCCGAAATACGCCGAGGCGCTCGCCTTGCTCGGCCGCGCGCGGGCCTGGGCGGTGCATGGCAGCGGCATGGATGAACTCTCACTCGCCGGCCCGAGCGCGGTCTGCGAAGTGGCCGATGGGCGGGTCCGCGAATTCACCCTCGACCCCGCCGCGCTCGGCCTCGCGCCTTGCGCGGTCGAGGCGCTGCGGGGCGGCGACCGCCGGGAAAACGCCGCCATCCTCACCGGCATCCTCGACGGGAGCGACACCGGCCCGCGGCGCGACCTCGTGCTGCTGAACGCCGCCGCCGGCTTCGTCATCACCGGCCTCGCCGCCACCCTCCCCGCAGGGCTGGAGCTGGCCCGCGGTCAGTTGAAAAGTGGACGCGCCCTAGCGAAGTTGCGGGCGTTGCAGGCGGTGGGTTGAGGCTCGTGGGCGGGTTTGGGCACGGGGGCTGCAGCGGGTGGGCGGATGTTTGTCTATTTGCTCCTGCCGATTTTCCCGATGGGGTGCTTCCTCGTGCCGCGCCGCCGCCAGACGGCCGGGCTGCTGCTGTTGGTTTTGGCCGTGAGCCTGACGCTGCCGCTTTCCCCCACCCGAGCGCAGGAGGGCGATGGGGCGCTCAAGGAAACGTCGCTGGAACTGCTCAGCGACCGGGCGCTGACGCCGCTGGGCAAGGCGGCGCTGAGCATTCGGCCGGCGGAATGGAAGCACGCGGAATCGGCGAATTTCGTCTATCACTTCTTTCACAGTTTCATCGCCGCGCCCGTCTCGGTGGAGGCGGAATTTTACTACCGGGTGATTGCTCGGGAGTTGGAAAAGGACACCACGCAGTGGGAGCGGAAGTGTCACATTTATGTCTTCGAGGAGGCGGCGGATTGGGCGGAGTTTCAGAAACGCGGGTCGCTCGATCCGTGGACCGGAGGCATCCACGCGGCAGGGTCGCTTTTCATCCGCCGCGATCCCCAGGTGAAGTGGAAGGGCAGCACGCTGGGGCATGAGGTGGCGCACTTGGTGGTCGAGCGGTTTTTTGGTGCGGGCGTGCCGCTGTGGCTGAACGAGGGTTACGCGGAGTATGCGGCGGCGCGCTGTTATGCGGCGTTTCACCGCGCGCGCGGCTATGGCGCGCGTCCGGCGTCGCGCGCGGTGCCGGAGGGGATGTATGTGCCGGTGGGGCAACTCACGGCGCGGCTGTCGTATCCGGACGACGTGGCGCAGGTCGGGGTCTTTTACAGCGAGTCCGAGCGGCTGGTGCGCTTTCTCAGCGCGGCGGACCAGCGCGGGTTTGGGACGATGTTTGCGGCGCTGGCGAAAGGGGCGCGCTTCGAGACGGCGCTGGCGAAAGGATTCGGCGGGCGATTTATGAACTTGGAGGCGTTGGACCGTGAGTTTAGGTCTTACGCCATTCATGCAAACGCCGCCCCGATCCCAAACTAGCTGGTTCCGGCAAACTGCGGGAGGCGGCGCGCTCGCGCTGCTGCTGCTGACGACGACGCGAGCGCAGACGACCGATCCGAACAAGCCCTGGCCTTTCGCCCCTCGCGCGACCTCGGCTCCCCCAGCGGCCGCGACGCCACGGCCCGCGGCAGCGACTCCGGGGACGATCGCGCCGGTCGCCACGCCCCGGCCTTTCGGCGCAGCCGCCGCGCCGGACCAAGGGCCGCGCGAGGTGCCGCTGGTGGAGAAAAAGTGGGACGAACTCGTGAACAAGGAGGTGAGCAAGGACGGCACGACGGCGCTGGAGATCGAGAAGGACAAATGGAAGCACGCCGAGACGGAGAATTTCATCCTGCATTACCGGCGCGCCACGGAGGCCCAGAAGGTGGCGCGCGAGGTGGAGTACGATTTGTGGTTCGTGGCGAAGACGCTGGGGGCGACGAAGGACCGGTATCAGCGGAAATCGCACGTGTTCATTTTCGAGGACGAGGACGAATGGAAAAAATTCGTGGGGCTGACCAAGGCCCCGGCGTGGTCGGCAAGCTTCGCTTATGGCGATGAGCTTTTCCTCAATGTGCGGCGGACTGAGGGACCGAAGCGCTTCGACTCAAACACGCTGGCCCATGAGACGACGCACGCGGTGGTGGCGCGGCTTTTTCCGCAGAAACGCTGGCCGCTTTGGCTGAACGAGGGCTGGGCGGAATACATGGGCGGGGCGAGTGTGGCGGCGCGCAAAGGGCAGTCGGTGAAGGGACATCAGGCGCGCTTGCGGCTCGCGGAGATGCCGCTGGCGACACTCGAAGCGCTGAAGGAATATCCGTCCGATGAGGCGTCGGTGAGGCAGCTTTATCAGACCTCCGAGAAGCTGGTGAGGTTCCTGATGGATGAAATGCCGAAGGAGCGCATTTTGCAGTTCATCGACGCGGCGCTGGCGGGGAAGTCGCTGCGGGACTCGGTGCTCGAAGTCTACGGCGACAAGGTCAAGGACTGGCCGGACTTCGAGAAGAAGTTCGAAAAATTTACCAAGTAGATGGCTGCTGTGAAGACGAAGGCGCAGGCGCAGATTTGCGCGGTAGTCGGCTCCGATGAAAGCGAGGTGAAGCGCGTGGCGCGGGCGCGGGCCGATGAGCTGACGCCGGCGGGCGGGGGGGACTTCGCGTGCGACATCATTGATGGCGTGGCGGACAACGCGGACGCTGCGGCGGGGCGCATCCACCAGGCGATCGAGGCGCTGCTGACGTTCCCGTTCTTCGGCGGGGAAAAGCTCGTGTGGCTCAAGAGCGCGACCTTTCTGGCCGACGATCCGATCGGGCGCGCACAGGCGGTGACGGATGCGCTGGAAAAGCTCGCGGAGACGCTTGGCGGAGGCTTGCCAGGGAGCACGCGGTTTCTGCTCAGCGCCATCGGCGTGGATAAGCGGCGCACCTTTTACAAGACGCTCGGGAAGCTGGGAAAGGTCGAGGTTTTCGACAAAGTGGACGCGGGCAAGAGCGGCTGGGAGGAGGCCGCCGCGGAAATCGTGGAGCATTGCGCCCGCGAGCGCGGGTTGCGGATGAGTGCCGATGCGCTGGAACTCTTTACCCTCTTCACGGGCGGTGAGCGCCGGCTCATCGAGAACGAGTTGGAAAAAATCGACCTCTATCTCGGCCAGACGCGCCGCGAAGTGAACGCCGATGACGTGCGCCTGCTCGTGCCGCTGTCCCGCGCCGGGATCGTCTTCGAACTGGGCAACGCCCTGGCGGAACGCAACCTCAACCGCGCGCTCTCGCTCCTCGACCAGCTCCTCTTTCAGGGCGAAACGGCGATCGGCATCCTCCTCGTCGCGCTCATCCCGACCGTGCGGAATCTGCTCGTGGTCAAAGACCTCATGACGCGGCATCGGCTCCAGCGCCCGGCGCAGCCATTCTTTTTCGGCAAAACCCTCGAGCGCCTGCCCGCCGAGGCCACCGCGCACCTGCCGCGCAAGAAGGATGGCACCGTCAACGCCTACTCCCTCGGCATCGCCGCCAGCCACGCCCAGCGCTACACCCTCCCCGAGCTGCGCATCGCCCTCGAAGCCTGCCTCGCCGCCAATATTCAGCTCGTGACGTCCGGCCTCGAACCCAAGATCGCGCTCGGGCAGCTCCTCGTGAAAATCATCGCTCCGGCCAGTTCGCCGGTGAAGTAGGCGTGCCTATTCCGGCGCGAATTTCGCCGAATTCAGCAAACCATGAAATTATCTCAAAATAGCTGTTGCGGACCCCGTCAGGCCGTGGAATTTTCCGCACGTATTTAGAAGATTGTTCTGGGGGGAACATCAGCCCTTCGCAGCCATTCGGTTGCGGGGGGCTGAATCTTTTTCGGGGTGTGCGGTTTTTTCGTCGGAGGAATCGAGACTGGAATCTTCTCCATTCGGAGGCATGGTTTCGCCATGAAAATCCTCCCGGTTCTCTCGCTCTCACTTCTTGCATCCTTCGCCCTTTTTGCCGGCCCGCCGGAAGGCAGCGGCCGCCAGCCGACCACCGGGCTCGTGGCGGAGGAAGTGAAGCGGTTGCTCGCCGATGGGGTGGTGGCTTTTAGCAAAGGGGACTACGCCACGGCCCGAGAGCGCGTTTCGGGCGGCACCGTGCGCCAGCGTTACCCGTGGTGACGTTTTGAGGGGCGGTTGAGACCAAACTCGCGTCGGTCGGTGCCGAATCCACCGGTCGAATCGCCGCGCCTGCTAATTCTCGCGCGGGCAGCGGCAAAGCTCCCGAGGCAGCGCCGGGAGGCGGTCTGAGGGCTGGGATTTTTGCTCGCGCGTGCGGCGGGAGATTCAGATGCTGCCCTCCCCATGCTCACCGGAACGATTCGCAGCCAAGTGGCGCCCTCTGGAATGCCTTCTGGACAGGCGGCATTGCCAATCCCCTCGAAATCATCGAGCAGATCGCCTACCTGCTTTTCCTCAAGCGACTGGACGATCTGCACACCCTGGAGGAGGCGAAGGCGAACCGGCTCAAGCAGCCGATGGAGCGGCGCGTTTTCCCCGAGGGCAAGGATGCGCGCCAACGCGCTTACGAGGACTGCCGCTGGTCGCGCTTCAAGCACTTCGCCCCAGCGGAGATGTATGAGGTGATAAACGACCACGTCTTCCCCTTCCTCCGCACCCTCGGCGGCGACGACTCCACCTACGCGCATCACATGAAGGACGCGAGGTTCACCATCCCCACGCCCGCCCTGCTCGCCAAGGTCGTGGACATGATCGACGGCGTGCCGATGGAGGATCGCGACACCAAGGGCGACCTCTACGAATACATGCTCGGGAAGATCGCCAGCGCCGGGCGAAATGGTCAGTTCCGCACCCCGCGCCAGGAGATCGCGCTGATGGTGGAACTCCTGCGGCCGACACCCATGGACATTATGTGCGACCCCGCCAGCGGCACCTGCGGCTTCCCCGTGGCGGTCGGCGAATACCTCCGGCGGCATCACCCGGAAATTCTCCGCGACGCGAAGCTTCGCGAGCATTTCCACCATCATCTTTTCCACGCCTTCGATTTCGACAACACCATGCTCCGCATCGGCAGCATGAACATGCTCCTGCATGGCGTGGAGAACCCCGACATCCGCTACCGCGACTCCCTCGCGCAGGACCACGCCGACGAGGTGGAAAAATACACCCTCATCGCCGCGAACTCGCCATTCGCCGGGTCGCTCGACTACGAGAACTGCGCCAAGGATCTGCTCCAGGTCGTGAAGACGAAGAAAACCGAACTGCTCTTCCTCGCCCTTTACCTGCGCCTGCTCAAGCCCGGCGGCCGCGCCGCAGTCATTGTGCCCGATGGCGTGCTCTTTGGCTCGTCCAACGCGCACAAGACCCTGCGCAAGATTCTCGTCGAGGAGCAGAAGCTCGACGCCGTCATCTCCCTGCCCGGCGGCGTGTTTAAGCCCTACGCCGGCGTCTCCACCGCCATCCTCCTCTTCACCAAGACCAACTCCGGCGGCACCGATCACGTCTGGTTCTACGACGTGCAGGCCGACGGCTGGAGCCTGGATGACAGACGCACGCCCCTGCTGCCCGAGGAAAAGCTCGGCCCCGTGCCCAAGGTCGCGCTCACCGCCGACGACCACGCGAAGAACAACCTGCCCGACATCCTCGCCCGCTGGACGCAGCGCGACAAAGCCGAGCGCCAGAACCCGCGCACCGCGCAAAGCTTCTGCGTGCCCCGGGCCGACCTCGCCGCGCAGGGCTACGACCTCTCGCTCAACCGCTACAAGGAAGTCGTCCACGCCGAAGTCGCGCACCGTCCGCCGGGCGACATCCTCGCCCGGCTCGCGGACTTGGAAAAAGAAATCGTCCACGGCATGAGCGAACTGGAAACGATGCTCGCAAAACCCGCCATCGCGAAGTAGCCTCCCGCCATGAAACCACTCGATCGCATCACCGTCGAACCCGGTAAATGTGGCGGACGCCCGTGCATCCGCGGTACTCGTTTTCGCGTGATGGACCTGCTCGCGCTTCTCGCCGCTGGCGCCTCGCACGAGGAAATCCTCCGCGACTACGCCTTCCTTGAGCCGGAGGACATCCAGGCCGCGCTGCTCTACTCCGCGCGGCAGGCCGACCATGTCGTCCTCGCGGGCGCATGAAGTTCATCGTGGACAACCAGCTCCCCGCCGCGCTGGCTCGATGGATCTCCGCGCGCGGCGAGGATGCAGGCCACGTCCTCGACCTCGCGCTCGACACCACGCCGGACGTGGACATCTGGAGCCGCGCCTCGGCGGAAGGCCGCATCGTCGTTTCCAAGGACGAGGACTTCTTCCATCTCGCCAACCGCGCCGACGACACCGGGCGGCTGCTGTGGGTGCGCATTGGCAATTGCCGCACCGCGGCGTTGCTCGCCCGTTTTGAAAGTGCGTGGCCTGGCATCGAGCAGTCCTTTGCCGCCGGGCACCGCATCGTCCTCCTCCCATGAGCGCTGCGCCGGGCGAAATCCTCAAAGCCCTCGGCCAACTGGAGGCGGAGATCCAGCAGGGCATGAAGGAACTGGAGGGGATGCTGAAGTGAGGCATTGGGGAAAACATCGGCTCGGCGAGCTTGTGGAAATCCTGTCCGGCTTCGCTTTCGATTCGGAGAAATTTGGCGACTCAGGCGAGATGCCGATTGTTCGGATTCGCGACGTTGTTCGGGGACGCTCATCGACCTTTTACAATGGGGAATACGACAAGAAATACGTTCTCCGCGATGGCGACATGCTGATTGGCATGGACGGCGAATTCAACCTCGCGAAGTGGCAGGGTGGTCCGGCTGTGTTGAACCAACGAGTCTGTCGGATTGCCGCATCCAATGGCAGTCTGGACGACGGTTACTTGTTTCGCTTCCTGCCTGCCGCGCTCAAAGCAATCGAGGATGTCACGCCGTATGTCACGGTGAAGCACCTCTCGGTGAAAACCATTCGAGACATTGAAATCCCCCTGCCGCCGCTGGCGGAGCAGCGGCGGATCGCGGAGGTGCTGGACCGGGCGGAGGCGTTGCGGGCCAAGCGCCGCGCCGCCCTCGCCCAACTCGACTCCCTCACCCAATCCCTCTTCCTCGACCTCTTCGGCGACCCCCGCCACCAACCCGAAAGGTTTCCCGAAGCGACCGCTGGCTTCGCTCGTCCGCGACGACGACACCATCAACTACGGCGTCGTGCAACCCGGCGATGACCTCGACGAAGGCGTTCCCCTCGTTCGCGTCGGCGACCTCATCGAAGGCGAGGTCAGGCACTCGGAACTGAAGCGAATCGCTCCGTCAATCGAGGCGGCCTACAAACGGTCACGCCTTCGCGGTGACGAAATCCTTGTGAGCTGCGTCGGTTCGATTGGCGTTGTCGCCTTGGCAAACGAGTCGGTGAAGGGCTTCGACATCGCGCGCGCGGTTGCTCGCATCCCGCTCGCCGAAACGACAAGCCGCCTTTTCATGGCCGCCTATCTCAGCACCGACTTCGTGCAGCGGTATTTCATCAACGAGCTGCGAACCGTGAGCCAGCCGACACTGAACATCAAACAGCTCTCCGAAACGACCGTCGTACTTCCCCCCATCCCATTGCAGCGCGAATTCGCCCGGCGAGTGACGGCGGTGGAGGCGCTGAAGACGGCGCAGCGCGCGTCGCTGGCGGAGCTGGACGCGCTCTTCGCCACCCTCCAGCACCGCGCCTTCCGCGGGGAACTCTGAGCCCGCCATGCGCACCGCCGTTCCCGAGAAAATCCAGAAGATCATCGCCGACATCGACACAAAGGGAAACGCGTCGCTGACGCGGCTGACGGTGTTGAAGAAATGGTTCGAGCATCCGGGCCGGCTCTCCGCCTTCGGCCTGTGGATCGCGCGCCGCGCGGCGGGCCGCAAGGGCAAGACGAAGGCCGAGGCCGGCGCCCTGCTGAACGAGACGCGCGCCCTGCTCGGCACGGCAGCCACGCGGGAGAGCCTCTTCCAACAGATCGACCGGAAGGCCGCCGAGAGCCTGCACGACCGGGCGAAAGCTTTTCACAACGAGTTCCAGAACCAGCAATGGGGACCGGTGCGCATCATCCACTGCTGGCCGCTGCTGCTCGTGGAGGAAGGGCTGGCCCTCCACACCGGCCTCAATCGTCACCCCAGCGACGGCTACAAACTGGCCGCCGACTGGACGCAGAACTACGACCCGAGCTACGGCAACGGCCTGAACGGTCCCAGCCGTGGCAAGCTCGATGAACTCGTGCGGTTCATGTTCGCCGTGGAGGCGGTGGAGGATCATCCATGAAGCTGGAGGCGGTCTTTGCTACCCGCCAGCGACGCGTCTTCCGTCGGCAGTTGCGGACGGACTCGGTGCTTGAGCCCTGCTGAGATCACAGCCAGATTGCTTCCACGAAGATGCCCGGCGAACTTTCCAGCCTCGAATTTGCGCTTGATGACACGATTGGCGGCCAGCCGCTCACCCCGGAGACGGTCGATCTGCCGACGCTGCGCGGCTTCCTCGCGGAGGTGGAAAAGCTGATCAAGGGTGACGTGCCTGCGGCGAGCCTGAGCGACTCGCGGGTGCGGATCGAGGAAGGATCGGTGAAAGTCGTGGTGATGGCGGCGCACTTGCTCGCGGCCGATGTGCGGGCCGACCTTGCGCGGCTGGAAGCCACGGGCGATTTGGATCAAATCCAGCCCCGGCGTGCGGAAGTGATCGAGCAGTGGCAGAACCGCACCCGCGTGACGCCAAGCCGGAGCTACACCCTGTTGCGCGAGGCTGGCACTGCGCCGCTGCGCGTGGCGAGCACGAGCCAGCTCCAGCACGGCAGCGAAAACGCATGGGTCAGTGTGGAGAAGTATCTCACAGGCAAGGTGGTCAATGCGGGCGGCAAACAGGAACCGAACGTGCATCTGGTGCTGGCCGACTCGGGCGCAACCGTGAAGGTGAGTGCGACCGAGCAGCAGCTCGGGGCCGAAAAGGAAAACCAGCTCTACAAAACCGTAACGCTGCGGGTGCAAGCCGAGCAGCATCTTCGCACCCACGAATTGCGAAACATCCGGCTCATCCAATTTCTCTCACAGTCCGAGGAAGCCGCCGAGCGCGTGCTGGCGAATCTCTGGCAGAAAGGCCGCGAGGCGTGGCAGGACGTGCGTTCGGCCGCCGGTTGGGTGGAAGCGGTGAGGGGGAATACGTAGCCATGGTGCAGGTCTCGCTGGACACGAGCTTCCTGATTTCCTTTGCCGATCCGGGGCGTGCGAATCATGCGGAGGCCGTGGATTACTTCCGACACTGCCTCGCCCAGCGGATTCCGATGTGGCTCTCGACGGTGGCAGCCGGTGAGTTTGAAGTGGGCCAGTCGGTGAGTGATCTGCCGCTGCAAAACTTTCGCATTCAGCCCTACAACCTGCCGCACGCGATCCGGGCGGTGGCTTTTTTTCGCGCGCTCCGGCAGGACGACGCGCAGCCGTTGGAAGAACGGCGCCCGGTGGTGATCAACGACTTGAAGATCATCGCCCAAGCGGCGGAGGAAAACATCCCGGTGATCCTGACGGAAGATCGCAACACGCTCTCGAAGCTGGCTGAACGCCTGCGAGTTGCCGGGCACTTGCAGGTGCGGGTGCTGCTGCTCACTGAGGGGTTCACGCCAGGTCGGCTGGAGACTCCGGCCCAAGGGGAATTTCCGCTGCCGCCGCCATCGGTGTAAGTCATGTCGAACTTTCAGTTTCTCCAAGCCGAATGGCCCGCCCTGCGTGAGGCGGCAGCGCGAGCGGAGTCGCTCGTGATGAGCGACGCGCGGGGCGCGTGCTTTTACGCCCGACGGACGCTGGAACTGGCGGTGGCGTGGCTCTACAAGAACGACGCGGCGCTCAAGCTGCCGTATCAGGATCATCTGAGTGCGCTGCTGCACGAGCCGACCTTTCGCGCGGCGCTCGGGCCGGCGGTGTGGGCGAAGACGCGGGTGGTGAAGGAGCTGGGAATCAGGCGGTGCATAGCCACGCGCCGGTGCGGCAGTTCGATGCGCTGACGGCGGTGCGGGAGCTGTTCCACTTCACCTTCTGGCTGGCGCGGACGTATGCGCGCGGCACGAAACCGAACGACACGCTGGAGTTTCGACAGGAGCTGCTGCCGACGGGGGCTGCGCCCGCGCAGTCCCTCGCCCAGCTCCAGCAGATCGAGGTGCAGCTCCGCGAGCGCGACGAAAAGCTCTCGACGCTGCTCGCGGACAAGACGGCGCTCGACGAGGAATTGCAGCGGCTCCGCGCTGAGGTGGCGGCGGCAAAAGCCGCCAACGTGGCGCAGCCCGACGCCCACGATTACTCGGAGGCGGCGACGCGGGACTATTTCATCGACCTGCTGCTCAAGGAAGCGGGCTGGCCGCTGGACCAGACGCGGGATCGCGAGTTTCCCGTCACCGGGATGCCGAACGGAAGCGGGGAGGGATTCGTGGATTACGTGCTGTGGGGCGACGATGGCCTGCCCCTGGCGATCAATGAAGCCAAGCGCACGAAGAAGAGCCCACAGATCGGCCAGCAGCAGGCGAAACTCTATGCGGATTGCCTCGAAAAGCAGTTCGGACGGAGGCCGGTGATTTATTACAGCAACGGCTACGAGCATTGGATCTGGGACGATGTGAACTATCCTCCACGCGCGGTGCAGGGCTTTCACAAGAAGGCGGAGCTGGAGCTGATGATTCAGCGGCGCGAAACGCGGAAGAAACTGGCGGATGCCGGGATCAGCGTGGAGATCGTGGAGCGCGGCTACCAACACCGTGCCCTGCGCCGGATCGGCGAAGCGTTTGAACGTGATCACGACCGCAAGGCACTGATCGTGATGGCGACGGGCGCGGGCAAGACGCGGGTGGTGATCGCGCTGTGCGATCTGCTGACGCGCTGCAACTGGGTGAAGCGGGTGCTTTTTCTCTGCGACCGCGTGGCGCTGGTGAAACAGGCGGTGGGCGAGTTTAAGAAGCACCTGCCGGATTCCTCCCCCGTGAATCTCGTGACCGAAAAGGACAAGGAGGGGCGCGTGTATGTCTCCACCTACGCGACCATGATGGGACTGATTGACGAGGCCAAGGACGGGCAGCGGCGCTTCGGCATCGGGCACTATGACCTCGTGATCATCGACGAGGCGCACCGCTCGGTTTATCAGAAATACCGGGCGATTTTTGAATACTACGACTCGCTGCTGGTCGGGCTGACGGCGACGCCGAAGGACGAGATTGATTTCAATACCTACGGGCTTTTTGATCTGGAACGCGGCGTGCCGACGGATGCCTACACGCTCGAAGAAGCGGTGAAGGACGGCTTTCTCGTGCCGCCGCGGGCGGTGTCGGTGCCGCTGAAGTTTCAGCGCGAGGGCATCAAATACGATGACCTCTCCGAGGAGGAAAAGGAGCAGTGGGATGAGCAGGAGTGGAGCGAGGACGGAGCGGTGCCGGATCGTGTGGAAGCCGAGGCGATGAACAAGTGGCTCTTCAACGAGCCGACGGTGGACAAGGTGCTGGAGCATCTGATGACCCGCGGACAGAAAGTGGCCGGTGGCGACCGGCTCGGGAAGACGATCATCTTCGCCAAGAACCAGAAACACGCGGAGTTCATCGCCGAGCGGTTCGACATCAATTACCCGCACCTGAAAGGTTCGTTCGCACGGGTGATTCACTGCGGGCTGCCCTACGCGCAATCGCTGATTGACGATTTCTCGCAGCCCGCGAAAGCGCCCCACATCGCCATCTCGGTGGACATGCTCGATACCGGCATCGACGTGCCGGCGGCACTGAATCTCGTCTTCTTCAAGCTCGTGCGCTCGAAGACGAAGTTCTGGCAGATGCTCGGGCGAGGCACACGGCTCTGCCGGGATCTGTTCGCGCCCGGAAAGCACAAGGAGTTTTTCTACGTCTTCGACTACTGCCAGAACCTTGAATTTTTCAGCCAGAACCCGGAGACGACGGAAGGCTCGCTCGGTGCCTCGCTCGGCAAACGGCTCTTCACTGCGCGGCTGGAATTGATCGCGGCGCTGGACAAGCAGCAGGCAGCGGAGGGCGTGGTGCGCGAGGGTGAGGGCGGTCTCGAAGGGCTGCGCCAGGAGACGGCGACGCTTTTGCAAACCGAGGTGGCTGCGATGAATCTGGGCAACTTTATCGTGCGCCCGCGGCGCCGGTTGGTGGAAAGGTATGCCGCTGTGGAGGCGTGGACGACGCTGACCACGGAGGCGCTGGGCGAACTGGCACAGCAAGTCGCCGGGCTGCCATCGGAAATCGAAACCGACGACGAAGAGGCCAAGCGGTTCGATCTGCTCATGCTCAATCTCCAGCTCGCGCAGCTCCGAGCCGAGCCGGGCTTTGCGCGCCTGCGGGATCAGGTCAAGGCCATCGCCGGCCTGCTCGAAGAGAAGGCCAGTATCCCGATGGTGCAGGTGCAGAGGGCATTGATTCAGGACCTCCAGACCGACGAATGGTGGCAGGACGTGACCGTGCCGATGCTCGATCAAGCGCGGAAGCGGCTGCGGCTCCTCGTGAAATTGATCGAGAAGCAGGCGCGGAAGCCGATCTACACGGACTTCGAGGATGAGCTGGGCGAGGAAAAACATTTCGACCTGCCGGGCTTTGCAGCGCCCGACAGCTATGAGCGGTTCCGGGTGAAGGCCCGCCAGTTCCTCAAAGCGCACGAGGATCATATCGCCATCCACAAGCTGCGGAGCAACGAACCGCTCACGCGCACCGATCTCGCCGAACTGGAAAGGATACTGATCGAAAGCGGCACGGGCACGGCCGCAGACGTGGCGAAAGCCAAAACCGAGAGCAGCGGCCTCGGGCTTTTCGTGCGCTCCTTGGTGGGCCTTGATCGGCAGGCGGCGAAAAATGCACTGGGGGCGTTCCTGTCCGGCGGCAACCTCCGCGCAACCCAGATGCAATTTCTGGATGAGGTGGTCAACCACCTCACCGAACACGGCTGCATGGATGCCGCACGGCTTTATGAATCCCCCTACACCGACATCAACGCGGAGGGTGTGGAAGGTGTGTTCAGTTCCCAGCAGGTGGATGAGCTGATCTCGATCCTCGAAGAAGTCCGGCAGCGGGCCACGGCGTAGAAACGTCCCGGCGGGCTCGGGAGCTTCGGCAGCAAGTGCCGTTTCCATACCGGCGCGTCAGCACTAGAAACGGTTTTGATTCGGCGGGAGGGGCCAGGACAGCGGAGCGGGGGCTTGCACCCGGAGGGGCTCGAACCCCCAACCCTCGGTTCCGAAGACCGATGCTCTATCCAGTTGAGCTACGAGTGCGGCGCGGCGTTTGAGGGGAGCCGTGCGGGACCGTATGTGCCCCGGCGCACCGCCGGCAAGGGGGATTTGCGGCACAGCCCGGCGACAGATTGAGCGTCCCGGCCGCCAAACGGCTCACGCGCACCGGAAGTTAAGTTAAGTCAAAACCTCACGGACCCCACGCAAAAATCCAAGTCACCCTACGGGGCGAACCTAATGGGGGAGGAGGGAAGAATACTGGTGACACCACGGCGGTAGCGATGGCGAGGGGGGATTTTCCATGGGCGCGGTGCCGGGTGCGAGCCTCGGCGGTAGTGATTTTTTGGGCAGTATTTTGGCAATGGACATTGCCTGCATTGCCCTTTCGATTCTTAAAACCATCTGTAAATCCTTCTCCACAAGGGAGTAGATCAAAATCGGGCCGGCGAGATTCGAACTCGCGACCTCTTGAACCCCATTCAAGCGCACTACCAAGCTGTGCTACGGCCCGAAATTTGAGAGCGGGAGACTAGCGGGGGGAGGGGGAAAGGGAAGCGCTATTTTCCACGCGGGAGAGTTTCCTGTTTTCATCCATCGGCCGGCTCTTAAAATGCCCGCCTATGAATCTTGAAAAAGTCGCCATCGTCGGGGCCAGCGGGTATTCGGGGGAGGAATTGGTGCGGCTGCTGGGGCGGCATCCGGGGGTGGAGTTGGTGGCGCTGACTTCGCGGCAGCTCGCGGGGCAGACGGTGGGGACGGTGTTCCCGCGCTTCGCCGGGCTGCCGTTCGCGGGGCTGGCGTTCATCGCGAGCGAGGTGGGGGCGATTGTGGCTTCGGGGGCGCGGTTTGTTTTTCTGGCGCTGCCGCATGGGGTGGCGGCGGAGTTTGCGCAGCCGCTGGTGGCGGCGGGGTTGCGGGTGATCGATCTGAGCGCGGATTTCCGGATCAAGGATCCGGCGGTCTACGAGGAGTTTTACGGTGCGCCGCTGCCTGCGCCGGAGCTGGCGGCGAGCAGCGTGTACGGGCTGCCGGAAATTTACCGGGAGCGGATTCGCGGAGCGCAGCTCATCGCGTCGCCGGGCTGCTACCCGACGAGTGTGATCGTGCCGCTTCATCCGCTGCTGAAAAAACGGCTGCTGAAACCGGCAAGCATCGTGATCAACAGCCTGAGCGGGGTGAGCGGCGCGGGGCGCAACGCGAAGACGGAGCTGCTCTACGTGGAGTGCAATGAAAGCGTGCGCGCCTACAGCGTGCCGAAGCATCGGCATCTGGCGGAGATCGAGCAGGAGCTGAGCGCGGCGGCGGGCGAGCGGGTGACGGTGACGTTTCTCCCGCATCTCATCCCGGTGAACCGGGGGATTTTCACGACGATCACGGCGGCTCCCGCCGAGGGCGTGACTGGCGCGGAGATTGGCGCGGCGCTGACCGAGGCGTATGGCGGCGAGGCCTTCGTGCGGCTGCTGGGTGAAACGGGGACGCCGGATACGAAGAACGTGACGCACACGAACTTCGTGGATGTGGCGTGGCGGTCCGATCCCCGCACCGGGCGGATCGTCCTGCTCAGCGCGGAGGATAATCTCGTGAAAGGGGCGAGCGGGCAGGCGGTGCAGTCGCTCAATGTGATGTGCGGCTGGCCGGAGACGACGGCGCTGCTCTGAGCCGCGATTTTTTCGGGAATCGTACTCGTCCTCGCGGGCGGGATGCGTTTCCTTCGGCCCCATCTTTCCCGTGACGAAACCGGAACCCACTCAGCCCATGTCCTATCTCGAAATCCCCGGCGGAGTGACCGCCGCGCAAGGCTTCCTCGCCGGCAGCGTCTATTGCGGCATCAAGGCCAGCAACGCCGACCGCCCGGACATCGCGCTCATTCATTCGGCGCACGAGTCGGTGGGGGCGGCGACTTTCACCACGAACCGGGTGAAAGCGGCTCCGGTGCGCGTCTCGATGATGCACCTCCGCGGCGGCGACGTGCGCGCGATCGTGGCCAATGCGGGCAACGCGAATGCCTGCACCGGCCTGGTCGGAATCGAGAATGCCAAACGCATGGCCGAGGCCGCGGGAAAGGCGCTGGGGATCAAAGCCCGGCAGGTCATGGTCTGCTCGACGGGCCGCATCGGCGTGCAGCTTCCGATCGAGAAAATCGAGGCGAGCATCGGCGCTCTGCCGGCGGCGCTCACGGCGGACGGGAGCAATCGCGCGGCGCAGGCCATCATGACGAGCGACACGTTTGCCAAAGAGATCGCCGTGGAGTGCGAGATCGATGGGAAGAAGGTGCGGATCGGCGGGTTGGCGAAGGGCGCGGGCATGATCGACCCAAACATGGCGACGATGCTGTCGTTCATCACCACCGATGCAGTGATCGACAAAAAACAGCTCCATTGCGCGCTCAGCGTCTCCGTCGAGCAGTCCTTCAACCGCATTACCGTGGACGGCGACATGAGCACGAATGACACCGTGATCATGCTGGCCAACGGCGCCGCCGGGAACAAGCCGCTGCGCCACGGCAAACCGGCGTTCAAGATTTTCCAGCGCGCGCTCGATCATGTGACCAGGCAACTCGCGCGCATGATCGTGGAGGACGGCGA
>CAIQUL010000335.1 GCA_903874975.1 uncultured Chthoniobacter sp.
ATTTTTGATGACATCGCCCCGGTGTCATCAGTTGTGAGGCAACGTATCAATTACGCCCGCACCCTGATTCCTCCTCCGGTGTCATTTCATTTGAGTCAATTCGTGGTGCTCTTCAGCTACAGCTTTTTCTTCGACGGGCTGACCGGCATCACCATCACGGCCGGTGCGATCATTACGCTCGCGCTCCTCATGGCCTTCACCGCACGGGTGAAATGGGACGCGGCGCTGACCTCTCGCGCCACCCCACCGCCGATGCCGCCACCCGTCGCGTGAAGATGACGCGGCGAGCGCGATTTCTGGGTGGAGCACTCGACCCGAGTGCGGTCTTCGGCGACCCGCCGAAGACGCGGGTGAGTGCGTCGTTCCGGGATGCGTGCGTGAAATGGCTGCCGCGCGCGCACATGGTCTTTGCGGCGGGTCGCCGCAAAGAGCACTCGGGTCGAGTGCTCCACCCGGATCCCGGAATCACGCGCGTTGCTTGAATCTCACCCCGCCCCCGCCCACTCTCCCGCCGTATGAAACCGCGCATCCTCGTCGTCGAAGATGAGCCGTCGATCCTCGACAACATCACCTACTCGCTCGAAACCGAGGGCTTTGAGCCGCACGGGTGCGCGACGGGAGGCGAGCTGCCGGTAACTATCCGACCAGCTTGACCGTCCGCTTTTCCCGCGCACTGAGCGCGGCGCTGTCCACGATCTGCTGGCCGATGCGCGCGATCTCGGGATGCAGCGGGCCGCGCTCGAAGTCGCCGCCGCCGAGCGCGTGGAGCAGGTATTGGATAGGGTTTTGGAAAGGTGCGCGCACTTCGTCCACGGCGATCTCGTACCCCTCGGGGCGCTCGGCGGTCTGCACGCGCAGATGCGTGGCGTAGTCGTAGGCGCTGATGGTGCCGCGCGTGCCGCAGAGGACGAAGCCGCACTTCGGCTGCGGCTGCAAAATCCACGGGTCGGTGAAGGTGCCCCAACGCGTCTCGATCTTTGACAGACCGTGCGCGTAGCGGCAGATGGTGACGCTGTGCTCGTCCACTTCGAGGCCGGCTGGCTCGTCCATGACGCAGGTCACTTCCAGTGGTTTGCGGCCGTTTTGAAACCACGTCCCGATGGTCGCTCCATAACCCGCGTAGTCGAGCAGCGAGCCGCCGCCGAGCGCCGCTTTGTAAAACCAGCTCGCGGCTTTCATCTCCGCCGTCGGCACCTGCTCGACCTTGTCGGCGAGGTGATAGAGCGGGCCGCGGTTGCCGCCGTAGTGGTGAAAACTCGTGACCTCGCCGATGAGGCCCTCGTCGAGCAGGCGCTTGGTCGTGATGTAGCCGGGGAACCAGCGGATCGGCCAGTTGATCGCGAGCAATTTCCCCGTCGCGCGCTGCGCCGCGATCATCGCGTCCGCATCCGCGAGCGACGCGGCGAAAGGTTTCTCGATCATGATGTTCACGCCGAATTCTGCGACCCGCTGCGTCCACAGCGCGTGCTCGCCGGTGGCCGGGCAGAGGATCACGAGATCGGGTTGCGTCGTCTCGAGGCACGCGCGGTAGTCGGTGAAAACGCGGTCGGCGGAGATGGAGAATTTGCGCGTGGCGTCGGCCATGCGCTCCGGCTTTTCGTCGCAGATGCCGACCAGCTCCGCGTCGGGATGCTCGTGCGTCATGCGCAGCAGGTCGCCCATGTGCATGTGATCGAAGTTGATGCCGACGATGCGAAATTTTGTGCTCATAAAAGGTCGGGATACTGCGGCCCGCGCGGCGCTCGACGAGCCGAAAACCCGCGCGTTTACGCCCAGAGATTCCGGTCGAGGGTGCGGTATTGGATGGCCTCGCCGACATGCTCGGCGGCGATGGTTTCGCTCTCCGCGAGGTCGGCGATGGTGCGCGCGACTTTCAAAATGCGGTCGTAGGCGCGGGCGCTGAAGTTCAGTTCGGTCATGGCCATTTTCATCATGCCCTCCGCGGCTTCGCCGAGCGCGCAGACTTGCTTGATGAGCTTGGCGCTCATGCGGGAATTGCAGCGCGTTTTGCCATGCTCGGCGAACCGCGCGCGCTGGACTTCGCGCGCTTTTTGCACGCGCTCGCGGATGGCCGCGGAGGCTTCGCCGGGGACGTTGCTCGACATGTCGCGATACTGCACGGCGGGGACTTCCACGTGGATGTCGATGCGGTCGAGGAGCGGGCCGGAGATGCGGTCGCGGTAGCGCTGCACGTCGAGCGGGCTGCAGCGGCACTCGCGTTTCGGGTCGCCGAAGTAGCCGCATTTGCACGGGTTCATCGCGGCGATGAGCATGAAGTCGGCGGGGAAATTCATGGAGCCGGCGGCGCGCGAGATGGTCACGCGCGCGTCTTCGAGCGGTTGGCGGAGGACTTCGAGGGTCTGGCGGCGAAACTCGGGGAGTTCGTCGAGAAAGAGCACGCCGTTGTGGGCGACGCTGATCTCTCCGGGCGAAGGCGTGGCTCCGCCGCCGATCAGGCCGACATCGGAAATGGTGTGGTGCGGCGCGCGAAAGGGACGCGTGGCGACGAAGGAATGGCCGGGATCGAGGAGCAGTCCGCAGATGCTGTGGATCTTCGTGGACTCGATGGCCTCCTCAAGGGTCATCGGCGGGATGATCGTCGGAATCCGTTTCGCGATCATGGATTTCCCCGAGCCCGGCGGGCCGATGAAGAGCGCGTTGTGATTGCCGGCGACGGCGACTTCGATGGCGCGCTTCACGTGGTGCTGGCCACGCACGTCGGCGAAATCGACGTCGTAGTTTTGGTGCCGCGCGAAAAAGTGGGTGATGTCCTCGCGTGTGGGCGTGAGCGCTTTTTCGCCGGTCAGAAACTCAAAGGCTTCGCGCAAATTGTGGACGCCATAGACGTCGATGCCCTCGACCATCGCCGCCTCGCGCGCGTTCTCCATCGGCACGATGACGCCTTTCCGTCCGCACCGCCGCGCCTCCAGCGCCACGGGCAGCACCCCGCGGACGGGCCGGACCTGCCCGGTCAAAGCCAACTCACCGACGAAGCAATACTGCTCCACGTTGGGCAGTTCGACCTCCGCGCCGACGGCGATCATCGCCAGTGCGATCGGCAGATCGAAACTCGGCCCTTCCTTTTTCACGTCGGCGGGCGCGAGATTGATCGTCGTGCGCCCGCGCGGCCAGTGGTAGCCGCTGTTGGCGATGGCCGTCGTCACGCGGTCTTTGCTCTCCTTGACCGCGGCATCAGGCAACCCGACGACGACGATGACTGGGCTGCCCCGAGCACCATTGACCTCGATTTCGACCTCGAAGGCGTCCACGCCGTAAACTGCAGCAGAGTAAATCTTGGCCAGCACGGGAGCTGAAATGCCAGACAACGGGTGCGATGTAAAAAGGTTTGAGCAGCGATCGGGAGCGCCTGTCGGACCTTTCGATCTTTGACGTGGGTGACTGCACACCGCCCGAGATAATTATGTTTTAAGTTAAGGCTTGTAATCTTTCTTCCGATTGTAAATACGTAGCGGCGCCCGGGCTGCTTCCGCCGGAAATAAATAACTCCTAACCGCATCCAACGAATATCTCCGCGACGAATCCGCATCTGCTGACCCGCAAGCTCGAGCGCTCCTAAAATGAACTACAAATCTGGCGAAGATTCCGATTCGGGAATCAAGATCTACCTCCGGGAGATCGGGCAGATTCCATTGCTCACGATCGAGCAGGAAATCGAACTCGCTGCAAAGATCAAAAATGGCGACAATGTCGCCCGGTCCCTCATGATCCGCTCGAACCTGCGGCTCGTGGTGAAGATCGCGCACGACTACGCGAACCTCGGCCTTCCACTCCTCGATCTCATTTCCGAGGGCAACATCGGCCTCATGAAAGCGGTCGAACGTTTCGACCCCGCGAAGGGCGGCAAACTTTCCACCTACGCCGCGTGGTGGATCAAACAATCCATCAAACGCGCGCTGGCGAACCAGTCCAAGACCATCCGACTGCCGGTGCATCTCGTGGACAAAATTTCCAAGATGCGCCGCGTGGCGATGCAGATGAGCGAAGAGTTGGGGCGCGAACCGACCGACGACGAACTCGCCGAGGAAGTCGGCCTCGCCGCCGGCAAAATCTCGCAACTCAAGATCGTCTCGATCCGTCCGGCATCGCTCGACGCGCCGATCAGTGAGGACGACTCCACCGAGTTTGGCGAAATCGTCGGCGACTTGGAAGCGCTCACGCCCTTTGAGCAACTCCGCGACCAGAATCTCCGGGATGAAGTCGGCGACCTGCTCGGCGTGCTCGATGACCGCGAGAAGAAGATCATCTTCTCGCGCTTCGGACTCGACGGAGGGAAAGCCAAAACGCTCGAAGAGGTCGGCAAGAAATTCGGCGTCACGCGCGAGCGCATCCGGCAGTTGCAAAACATCGCGCTGATGAAGCTGCGCCGCGCTTTGCAGAAGAAGGAGAAGCCCATCGAGCATCTCCTGCCGAGCCAGGCTGACGAAACCGACGAATAGAACAGCGACTCCATATTTTCCGGAAAGGCGCGTTCGTGAGAGCGCGCCTTTTTGTTGGTCAATAAATCGTCGGCGCAATGGGGCGCGTCACCCAAATGCCACACTAAAGCCACGCCGAAGTAGCCAAAGTGACAAATGTGGCAAATCCGTCACATTCGGCGCGTAATCTTAACAATCGGGGCCTTCCGAGGGTGCGGTGACCCCACTATCAGGAGGGCGTGATTTCTGACGAAAAAAGCCTGCTTACGAACGCCGCCGCCGCGCCTTTGCGCGAAGTGGACGCGACGGGGTTGCGGGGATGTTCTGGGAGCATTTGGCGTTGGAAAAACTGGCCCTTTTCGAGAGTGCGACGCGTGGTCGTCGCGGGCTTGGTTTGGCATCTGGCGGGTTCCGGCGATGAGGTCGTGGCGGCGCCTGCGGCACCGGCTCCGGCGGTGGCGAGTGAAGGCTCCGCGGGCCAGGGCGGCACGAGCCCGCAGCCGACCGGCGCGCGGCCGGGTGCGGGAGCCTTGTATATCGCGGAGTATCGGGTGGTTGGGGCGCAGTTGCTGAATGAGGAGGAGATCGGGGAGGCGGTGTATCCGTTTTTGGGGCCGGGGCGGACGGATGCGGATGTCACGGCGGCGGCTGGAGCTCTGGAGAAGGTCTATAAGGAGAAGGGCTATCAGACGGTTTCGGTTTCCGTGCCGCAGCAGGCGGGCCGGGGAGGGGTGATCTTTTTGCAGGTCACGGAAGCGAAAGTGGGGCGTTTGCGGGTGAAAGGGTCGCGCTACTTTTCGCTCGCGGAGATTAAGCAAAAGGCTCCGTCGCTCGCCGCGGGCAAGGTGCCCAATTTCAACGAGGTCACGCGGGATATTGTCGCGCTGAACCAGTGGCCCGATCGCAGAATCACCCCCGAGCTTCGGGCGGGTGTGGAGCCCGGCACGGTGGATGTCGATCTGCATGTCAAGGACGCCCGGCCGCTGCATGGGAGCGTGGAACTGAACAATCGTTACAGCCCGAACACCGCGAATCTCCGGGTCAATGGGTCCGTGAGTTACAACAACCTTTGGCAGAAAGGTCACGCCGCGGGGGTGAGTTTTCAGGTGGCACCGGAGGAACCGAGTAACTCGAAGGTGTTCTCGGCCTACTATCAGGCGCGCATCCCGGAACTCGACTGGCTGAGCGTGATGGTCCTCGGGACCAAGCAAGACTCGAACGTCTCGACTCTTGGGGGTTCGGCCGTCGCCGGACGCGGCGAGATCTTGGGCCTTCGGGCCTTGGTCAGCCTGCCGGCGGGAAAGAACTTCTTCCAGTCGGTGAGTTTCGGTCTGGACTACAAGCGGTTTGACCAGGACGTGACCCTGGCTCCCGGTGTTGCGCCGATTACCGCTCCCATCACCTACTATCCGCTTTCCTTGAACTACAATGGCACGTGGATCGGCAAGAACCCCGAGACGAAGAAGGGTTCGATCACCGAGTTCAGCGCCGGCTTGACCTTTCACATCCGGGGGCTGGGCAGTTCGCCCGCAGAGTTTGAAAACAGCCGCTTCAAGGCGGACGGCAGCTTTGCTTCGCTGCGGAGCGACCTGGCTCATACCCATGACCTCCCCGGCGGATTTCAGGCCTATGGAAAGTTGCAGGGGCAGATCAGCAGTCAGCCGCTGGTGAGCAGTGAGCAGTTTAGTGCCGGCGGGTTGGGCACGGCGCGGGGTTATCTGGAGGGCGAAGTCGCGGGGGATAATGCGATCTTTGGCTCGATGGAATTGCGCAGCCCCTCGCTCCTCGGCTGGCTCGGTGAAAAGACCGGCGAATGGCGCCTCTATGCCTTTGCCGATGCCGGACATCTCTCCATCCTCAAAGCTCTTCCGTCCCAACAGTCCAACTTCGACCTCGTGAGCATGGGCGGGGGGACGCGCTTCGAGCTGTGGAATCATCTCAACGGATCGCTCGATGTCGGCATTCCCCTGACCAATCAGACTTACAGCCAAGCCCGCGACCTCCTCCTGACGTTCCGCGTTTGGGCCGACTTTTGAGCACCCACTTTTCATCCGAATCCTCCATGCGCCTTCCGTCCATCATCCGCCGCTGTGCTACTTTTCACCGATGGCTGTTCAGCCTGCTCGTTCTTCTGGCTGTGGCTGCCGATGCCGGAGCATGGTGGAATGAAGGTTGGACCGCCCGCAAGACGGTCACGCTGGACCCGGTCGCCGGCAACATCGGCGAACCGATCGGGACTGCCGTGGTTCTGCTGCGGCTTTACGATGGCAATTTCCAGTTTGCCTCGGCCCGCGAAGACGGCAGCGACATCCGCTTGGTCGCCGCCGACGACAAGACACCGCTGAAGTTTCATATCGAGAAATACGACAGCGTGCTGGCCGAGGCCTACGTTTGGGTCAGGGTGCCGGACGTTAAGCCGGGAGCGCCGGTGACGTTCTGGATCTACTCTGGCAACGGTGGGGATGCCGCCCCCGGTGGTGGTGACGTCAAGACCACCTACGATCCCGAGACCTTGCTGGTGTATCACTTCAGCGACACGGGCGGCGCGGCTCCGGGCGACGCCGTGGGGGGTCACAATGCGGAAGGGGCGGGCCTGTCGGTCGCGGGATCGGCCATGGGTGGAGGGATGCGGTTGACTGGCTTGAACGGCGTGGTCGTTCCAAAAGCTCCCGACCTTGTCTGGATCGAAGGCGGCGCGGCCACCGTCTCGCTCTGGCTTAAGCCGACCCTTTTGGCACCGGATGCCGTGGTGCTCAGCCGCCGGGACGGTGACAAGGCTTTCGTGATCGGTCTGAACAATGGCGTGCCGTACGTGGAAGTCACGGGTGCGGGCGGTTCCCAGCGGACCAAGGACGGCACGGCGTTTGAGGCCAATGCCTGGCATCATCTCGCGGTGACGGCGGATGGTCCGAAGCTGACCCTGTGGGTGGATGGGGAAAGCTATGCGACTCTCGCTACCGGGTTGCCGACGCTGGATGCTCCCATCCTCCTCGGAAAGGACAAGGCGGCCGAGGGTGCGGCCAGCGCACCGGCGGCGTTCGTGGGTGAAGTGGATGAATTGCAACTCGCCAAAATCGCCCGTCCCGCTGGTTGGATCAAACTCTCCGCGCTCAGCCAGGGCGGAGGTGATAAGGCGGCCAAAGTCGTGAGCCTCGGCGAGAACGAAGCCGCCCAACACCAGGAAGAGAGTGAGTTGGCCAAGCATGTTTCTTTGATCACAGACATTTCCAAGGATCTAACCATCGACGGATGGGTGGTCATTGTGCTGTGCGGCTTGCTCGCGTTCATCGGCGGGGTCGTCGCGGTGCTGAAGTTGCTTTACTTAAACAAGACCAACAAGGCGACGGTGGCTTTCCTGAAGCTCTGGCCGGATGTTGCGCGCAATCTGCATGTGCTCGACGGAGGTGATGAGGAAGTCATCAACAGCATGGGGGGCAAGGCTCCGCCGCACGCGAGAAAACTGCTGAAGCAGTCGCCTCTCTACCACATTTATCAGAGCGGACTTTCGGAAGTGCAGGACCGTCTCGCCTCGGCGCGGGAGAACTTTCAGGGTCTTTCGGGCCGGTCCATGCAGGCCATCCGTGCGACCTTGCATGGCGCTTTGGTCAGGGAAACCCACAAGCTCAACAGCCAACTCGTCTTTCTGACCATCGGCATCGCCGGCGGGCCTTACCTGGGTCTGCTGGGCACGGTTATCGGCGTTATGATCACCTTCGCGGTCATCGCGAAAAGCGGGCAGGTCGAGGTGAATTCCATCGCCCCCGGTATCGCGGGTGCCTTGCTCGCCACGGTGGCCGGCCTGGCCGTGGCGATCCCGGCGCTCTTTGCCTACAGCTACATCAGCTCCCGGATCAAGGACTCGGTGAGCGAGATGGAAGTCTTCATCGACGATTTTGTGACCAAGATCGCGGAGTTCTATTCTGAACCGAACCGCTAACCCTGCCTCACCCATGCAAGCCGGCGACAACAAATCCTACGACGACATCAACGTCACCCCGATGGTGGACCTCTACCTGGTGCTCCTGCTGATCTTCATCATCATGACCACTGCGGGCGTGCAGGGCGTGAAGATCAATCTGCCCAAGGCCAGCAATCCCAGTGAGATGAAGGGAAAGAAGATGCAGGCGGTCACTGTGGACAGTCAGGGCACCCTGAAACTCAATGCGGAAACGGTGTCGCTCGCGACGCTGGAAAGCAAGCTGGGCGCGGAAAAAGCCAAAACACCGGAACTGCCAGTGATCATCCGCGGCGACAGGCAGACGCAATACCAGCAAATCATGAACGTCCTGAACGTCTGCGGACGACTGGACATTACCCAAGTCGGACTCGTCACCCAGTCGGTTAAGTAATCCCTCCAACCCAACCTGACCCATGCAAGCCGGCGATAACAAGTCGTATGACGACATCAACGTAACTCCGATGGTGGATCTGTATCTCGTGCTCCTCTTGATTTTCATCATCATGACCACGGCCGGCGTGCAGGGGATCAATGTGCAACTGCCCAAGGCGGGCAAACCGGCTCCACCCAAGGACAAGGCTCCGGAACTGCAAGCGATCGCCATCGACAACCAGGGCAAGCTGATGCTCAACGGCAAGCCGACGACGCTAGCGACGCTGGAGAGCGCGCTCAAGGCGATCAAAGCCCAGACGCCGGACGCGCCGGTGGTCGTCCGCGGCAACCGGGAAACCCAATATCAACTCGTCATGGACGTCGTCGATCTCTGCGGACGTCTCGGTATGCAAAAGGTCGGCCTTGCGACCCTGCCAACACCTTAGTCACCAGCCCATCCACACCATGAAACAAGAACTCCAAACTCCGGAACCGCAGGCCCAGCGCAACCCAAGCCCGCGCGTCGCCCGGCAACCTGTCCCGATGCGGGAGCGAAAGCCATCTCCGATCAGCCAGATGGAAGACGACGACGATGGCTTCTTTGCCAAGCACCGGATGAAGTTCATCGTTTTGGCGGTGCTCGCGGTGGGTGCCGGCCTCTACTTTGTTCCCAAGCCCGGACCGAGCGCGCCACCGCCGCGCAAGGCGGAAAGGGTCGTGAGCATCACGGTGCCGCCACCGCCGCCCGCGCAGAAGCCACCACCACCGCCGCCGCAGAAAGTCGAGCCACCAAAGGAAAAGATGGAAAAGGAAACCCAGCCGCGGGAGGCGAAGGTCGAACCCAAGCCGCAACCCAAAGCCAATCCGCCACCGGCGGCGCTGGCCACGGGCATCAAGGGTGATGGACCCGGTATGGCTGGCTTGTCCGGCTCCGGCAGCGGACTGGGCGGAGGAACCGGGACGGGTGCCAGCACCGGGACCGGTGGCACGGGGAGCAAGTTCGGCTGGTACGCCGGCCTGGTGCAGAAGAAGATCGCCAGTGCGTTGAGCGCGAATCCGAAGACCAAGAGTTCCTCGATTGAGAAGCTGGAAGTCCGCATCTGGCCGGACGCCTCGGGGCGGATCACGCGCGCGGCGCTGACGAAATCGACCGGCGATTCCGAAGTCGATAATGCCATCGAGCGGCAGGTTCTCACGGGCCTCCAACTCGATGAACCGCCGCCCGCCGGAATGAAACTGCCCATCGTTCTGCGCATCTCGGCGACGCCCCAAACCCAAACCGCCCGCCGTTAATCTGGTAACCGACCGCCGAGCATGCCCAGTAACCGCCCTTTTCTCCGACGAAATCTCGTGCGGATCCTGAGCACGTCGATTTGTGCCAGCGCCGTCGTGCCGCTCTTTGCCGCCTCTCCGGGCGACCTCGCCGGAGCACTACCGGCGGGTGGCGGGATGCGCCCGCTCTTTGCCGCCAACTCGGTGCCGTCGATCACTGGCGACGCCGAGCCGCTGTTCGCGGAGGCGAAGCCCAAGCAAGTCCGGCCCGAGGTTGCGCCGAAGCTGCGGACCGGAGCCGGCCTGCCGAGCGACGGAGGGGCGCGGGCGAAAGAGGAACCGTCTTTGACCAAAGCCGAGCCGTCGCAAAGCGTGACGATCAACCTCATCAACCGGCTCGTGGAAAAAAATCTTCTGTCGAAAGAAGACGCCGGCGGTTTGATCGAGCAGGCCGAGGCCGATGCCGTGGCGGCCCGGGCGCAGACGGAAGTCACGCAGGCGCTGGTCACGCAGGTCGCGCCGTTGCTGGCCATTCCGAATCAAGCTCCGCCCAGCCCGGACCTCGCGCCGTACTCGGGGCAGAAAGCGGTGCGCGTGACTTACATTCCGGAGTCGGTGAAAGCGCAGATCCGCGATGACATCAAATCGCAGGTGCTGGCGCAGGCGCGCGACGAGCGCTGGGCCGATTCGCGCACGGTGCCGGAGTGGACCACGCGGATGCGGCTCTTTGGCGATGTGCGCACGCGCTACGAGGGGCTGTATTTCCCGAATGGCAACGACAACACCGGCGCGTTCCCGAACTTCAACGCGATCAATACCGGCGCGCCGTTCGATGTCAGCGGCACGGTTTTCTCGCCGCAGCTCAACGTGGATCAGGACCGCACGCGCACCCGGCTGCGCATGCGCTTCGGGGCGGAGGCGAATCTGCGCGACGGCTGGACCGCGGGCATCCGCATCGCCACGGGGGACAGCAATTCCCCGGTTTCGCCGAACCAAAGCCTCGGCGGGAGCGGCGGCAATTTCAGCAAATACGCCATCTGGCTCGACCGCGGTTTTCTCCGCTACGAACTCGCCGAGGCAGCGGCCCCGGCACCCGCGCCGGAGGTAAAGTCGGACGGAAAATCCGTGAAGTCCGGGGGCAAGGAACTCGCCAGCCCGGCGGACATCGTCCCGCCGCGCGACCGCAAGCTCGTCATCTCGCTCGGGCGTTTCGAGAACCCATTTTACACCCCGTCCGACATCGTCTGGGACGACGATCTCGGCTTCGACGGCATCGCCGGCCACGCGCGCTACCAGGTCGTGAAGTGTTTCACGCCATTCATCACCGTCGGCGCGTTTCCGTATTTCAACACCGACCTGAACTTCTCCTCGAACCGGCCCGACAAATTCCCGAGCACGGACAAGTGGCTCTACGCGGGCCAGCTCGGTTTCGACTGGAAACCGCACCAGGATTTCAAGGTCAAGATCGGCGGCGCGTACTACGTCTTCGACCGCGTGGCGGGCAAACTTTCCACGCCCTACACGCCGCTCAACGCGCAGGACGCGGGCGACACCGACCAGACCCGCCCGGCCTTTGCGCAAAAGGGCAACACCTACCGCGCGCTGCGCAACATCGTGCCCACGGCGGACAACCTTGCGGGCACGAGCAACCAGTTCCAATACTTCGGCCTGGCGTCGCCCTTCCGCGTGCTCTCGATCACCGGCCAGATCGACTACAGCCGCTCCGAACCGTTCCACGTCATCGCCTATGGCGAGTATGCGCAGAACCTCGCGTGGGACCGCAACGCGGTGGGCGAAAATGCGATCAACAACCGCGGCCCGAGCACCGCCGCGGGCCTGCCGGGACTGTATGAAGGCGGGAACACCGCGTGGATCGCGGGCCTGCGCGTGGGCCAGCCGCTGCTCGCGAAGCGGTGGGATTGGAACGTGGGTTTGAACTACCGCTACGTGGAAAGCGACGCCGCGGTGGATGGGTTCACCGACTCCGACTTCGGCGGCGGCGGGACCAATGTGCAGGGCTACACTTTCACCGGCAGCCTCGCGCTCGGCGAGCGTGTGGCGCTGGGTCTGCGCTGGATGAGCGCCAACGAAATCGCCGGCCCGCCGCTCAAGGCCGACACGCTGCAGGTGGATGTGAGCGGAAAATTCTGACCTATGAAAACCCGATCGTTCCTCTGCTTCTTTTGCCTGCTTCTCCCCGCCGCGTTCGGCGCGCCCGGCGCGGCTGAGGGACCGAGTCCCGCCGAGGTAAAGCTGCGGGAAAGCGTGAAAGCTTTGACCCTGCAAGTCCGCGCCGTCGAGAACGAGAAGGCCGCGCTCAGTGCGGAAAAAGATGAGGCCGTGGCCAAGGCCGCCGCGCTCGGCGAGGAGATCGAGAAGTTGAAAAAGGAAGCGACGGACGCGAAGGCCAGCGGTGAGATCGCGAAGGCGGAGGACGAGACGAAGCGGGCGGTGGTGGTGGCGGAATTGATGGCGAAGGAGAAGTCGCTGGCGGAGTGGAAAAAGGCGCACGCGGAAGTCACGGCGCAGGCGAAGAAATTCGTCGAGATCGGCAACGCCAAGGAAGCCGAGCGCGCGAAACTCGCCGCGCGGGTCATCGTGCTCGACCGGCAGGTCGCTGACCAAAAGGTCAAGAACGCCGCGATGCACAAGCTCGGGACGGAGATTTTGAGCCGCTACGAAAAGTTTGGACTGGGTGACGTGATCACGCGCAAGGAGCCGTTCATCGGCACCACGCGGGTGAAGTTCGACACGCTGATCCAGGACTTCAGCGACGGTCTCGCCGATCAAAAGATCAAGCCGTGAAGCGCCGCGCTCCAGCGCCTCTCCCGCGTCTGCCCGACGATCTCTGGCGCCGCGCCGCCCTGCTCGGGCTGAGCTGCGCGCTGCTCTTTGGCGCGAGCGCCCGCGCGGGCGATCTCCTCCGCGGCGGAGCGTCCGCCGGCCCGCGCGGCAGCGCGCCGACCGCCTTCGGAGCGAACCCCGCCATCACCAACCAGGCGCGCAAGAACGCCACCGACACCCTCGCGCGCACGACCGAGGCGCTGAAATCCGTCGAAGCCATGCAGGCCGCCGCGCGCGCCGCGGCGATCGTCGGGCCGAACCATCTCGGCCCCAACCCGAACCACCCCGGCCAGCTCCTGCCGAATGTCCCCAACGGCCTCGCACCCGGCGGCCTGCAAGTCGCGCCCGGCGTCCCCGCGAATCTCGCCGCGCCGCAGCCCGGCGAGAACGCCGCGCTCTGGACCGGCGCGAACCTTCCCACCCAGAGCACCGCCGCCGGACGCACCGTCGTCACCGTCAAACAGCACGCCGCGCAAGCCATCCTCCACTGGAAGACCCTCAACGTCGGCAAAGAGACCACGCTGCAATTCGACCAATCCGCCGGCGGCACGAACAAAAGCCAGTGGATCGCCTTCAACAAAATCTCCGACCCCAGCGGCTCGCCCACGCAGATCCTCGGGCGCATCGAGGGCGACGGTCAGGCCTACATCATCAACCAAAACGGCATCCTCTTTGGCGGCAGCTCGCAGGTGAACCTCCGGTCGCTCACCGCCTCGTCGCTGCCGATCAACGACAACCTCATCAAGCAGGGCCTGCTCAACAACCGCGACGCGCAGTTCCTTTTCTCCGCGCTCGACGTACCCGGCGGCGCGGACGGCACGCCGAATTTCACCCCGCCCGCGCCGCTCACGCCCGATGGCCGCCACGGCGACGTGGTGGTGAAAGCGGGCGCGCAACTGAGCAGCCCCGCGGGTGCCGACGGCAACGGCGGCCGGGTCATGCTCGTCGGCGCGAATGTCCGCAACGAAGGCACCATCTCCACGCCTGCCGGGCAGACCATTCTCGCCGCGGGCTTGCAGGTCGCGGTCGCCGCGCACGCCAGCAACGACCCGAGCCTGCGCGGCCTCGACACCTGGGTCGGAGCGGTCGGGGACTACGCCGGCACGGCGACGAACAGCGGCGTCATCACCGCGACCACCGGCAGCGCGTTGATGACCGGCCGCCGCGTGAACCAGCTCGGCGCGATCGAGAGCACCACCTCCGTCGCGCTCAACGGGCGCATTGACCTCCTCGCCAGCTACGGGGCGGTGGGCAATCCGAATTTCGACGTCGGCTCCGGCGGACCGCAATTCCTTTACCAGCACACCGGCGTGGTGGAATTCGGGGTGGGCAGTTCCACGCGGATCCTGCCGGACTATGCCGGGACGGCGACGGTACCGGGCACGAGTCTGCCGGAAAAATCGCAGATCAACGCCGAGGGCCGGGCCATCCATCTGGGCCGGAATGCGACGGTGCTGGCCCCGAACGCGGATGTCACCTTTCGCGCGGGGGTCTGGCCGTACGTGGATGTGGATGACAACCGGACGACCTTCCGCGCCGATGGCACGGTGGAGGCGGGGCTGGCCAGCCTCTACTCCGGGGCGACCCAGCGGTTTTTTTACTCGGGTGGACAAATCTATCTCGACGGCGGGGCGCTCCTCAGCGTGGCGGGGAGCACGGATGTGGCGGTGGCGCTCGAGCAAAACATTCTCGATCTGGAATTTCGCGGAGCGGAGCTGGCGAATGCGCCGCTGCAGCGGGCGGGCGCGATCCGCGGCGTGGGCCTGACGGTGGACATCCGCCGGACGGGCGTCTATGGCGGGCGCTTCTGGATGGGGACGGCGCTCGGCGACGTCACCGGGGCCGCGGGGCTGGTCCTGCGCAATGCGGCCCAGCTCACGGCGGTGGGCGGCAATGTCAGCCTGCGGGCCGGCGCCTCGATCGTGGTGCTGAAGGACGCCACAGTGGATGTTTCGGGCGGCTTTTTTCAGCACGAAGCGGGCATCGTGCAGACGAGCCGGTTGCTGCAAAATGGGCGGCTCGTGGACATCCACAACGCCCGACCAGACCAAGTGTATCAGGGGATTTACGCCGGCGAGTTCACGAAGAGCTACGGGAAATACGGCGTCACGGAGACCTTCGTGACCCCGTGGATGACCGGTCGGCACTACGAGCCGGCGTATGTCCAAGGAGCCGACGGCGGCGCGCTCACGCTGACGGCCGCGAGCATGGCGCTCGACGGGGAATTGCGCGGCGCAACCGCAGCGGGCGAGCGGCAGCGCTCGCTCCCGCCCGCGCTCAGCCGGCTCGCGCTGACCTTCGAGGCGGAAAAAATCCTCGTTCCGGCGGGCAGCACCAACACGCTTTTCCTGACCCACTCCCCGACGCCGCCCGCTGTGGTCTTTTCCCGCGAGACGAAGGCCGGCGAGCCTGGGGGTTTTGCGCTGGTGGGGGATGAGCCAACACCGCTGGGCCAGGAGCGCCTCGCGACGGTCACCCTCTCCCCAGCGCTGCTGGATGAACAGGGCTTCGGCCACCTGACGGTGCGGAATCCTGACGGAAATATCACGGTGCCGGAAGGGAGCCGGCTGGCCGCGCCGCCGCTGGGTTCGGCCACGCTGACGGGCGCGAACGTCACGGTCGCGGGCGAAGTGGCCGCGCCGGGCGGGACGCTGGCTTTCCTCGCCTACAATATCTCGCCGATCGTCGCCACGGAGTTCCCGCTGCTCCAGCCGTTGGACCCGGCTCCGGCTCCGGTGGCTGGTCGCGGGGTGGTCACGCTGCAATCCGGCGGGCGGCTGAGCACGGCGGGTCTGGTTGTGGACGATCGCGGTCTCGATCCTTTGGCCCTCGCCCAGCCGCTTGTCCTGGCCGGCGGCAGCATCACGATCGACGCGCTGAGCGCGCAACTCGGCGCGGGTGGGGTGCTCGATGTTTCGGGAGGGGTGGCGGTGAGCGCGCGGGGTGTTGTGAGTTATGGCGCGGGCGGCAGCCTCGTCGTGCGGGCGGGCCGCGATCCCGGCTTTGTCGCGGTCCTCGGCGGGTCGCTCACGCTGGGTGCCACGCTCGCGGGTTACTCCGGGGGAAAAGGCGGGTCGCTGGCCTTGCAGACCGGTGTGATCCAGGTCGGCGGCGGCGCGCTGACGCCCTCGGCGCTGATCCTGCAGCCGGACTTTTTCCGCGAGGGTGGTTTCACCAGCTACTCGCTCAGTGGCATCGGCGCGGCCAGCGCGGGAGCCTCCATTCCCGGGATCAGCATCGCCCCCGGCATCCGGATCGCGCCGGTGGCCGAAAGCTGGCTGGCCGTCACTCCGGGTGCGGAAAGCGTGGCGCTGCAACGCCTGCTCAAGCCCGCGGGATTGCGCTCCGCGACGAGCTTGAGTTTCTCCGCGCTAGGATCGGACGACGCGATCACGACCGGCGAAATCGAGGTGCGGGGCGATGTGGTGATGGGGGCGGGCGCGACGATCGTGACGGATGCGGGCGCGAGTGTTTCTTTCAAGGGGCAGACGGTCTCGCTGCGCGGTGCGGTGAGCGCGCCCGGCGGCACGATTTCGGTCGCGGGGTCGAACAGCTTTCCGGTCGCGTCGGATGCCGCGCTCAATGTGACCGCGGCACTGCCGACGGTCTACATCGGCCACGCCGCGCGGCTGTCCACCGCGGGCACGGCGGTCCTCGTTCCCGACGCCTACGGGCGGCGGCTCGGGACACTTTTCCCCGGCGGCACGATCACCGTCGCGGGCAACATCCTCGCGGACGCCGGGGCGGTGCTGGATGTGTCGGGAGCCTCGGCCGTTTTCGACCTGCACCCGACCCAACTCGGTGAAACAGCCGCGCCGCTGGTGCCGCGGAACAGCGGGGTGAACGGGCCGCTTGGGGCGCTGGAGACGGTGCCGGTGCGCATGGACAGCAACGGCGGAAAGATCGATTTGCAGGGCGGGCAGATGCTGTTCACCGACGCGACCCTGCTCGGGCGGGCGGGCGGGCCGACGGCGCTGGGCGGGGATTTGGCGGTGTCTTCCGGGCGCTTTTACGCGGTGGGCGCATCCCGGACGAACGCCGACCTCAATCTGGTGGTGACGCAGGGAAGCCGGACGATTCCCTCGACGAACGTGGCGCGCGGGATCGGGATTTCCGTGCTGGATGAAGCGGGCGCGGTGCTGCCGGGGATGGGTTACTTCGCGGTCAATCGGTTTGCGGCCGGCGGGTTCGATTCGCTCGATCTGGGGTTCAAAGGCGGGAACATCGAGTTTCAGGGAGCGGTCGCCATTGCCGTGCCCGGCACGTTGCGGGTGGCCGGCGGTGGCGTGATCTCGGCGGAAGCCGACGTGCATTTGCGCAGCTCCTATCTGGTCATCGGCCAGCCTTTCCTCGCGCCGCCGCATCCGCGGGACGAGACGTTTCCCTTCAAGGATCCCGCGGTCTCGAACGCCGGCTTCCCGCTCGCGCCGATCTTCGGGACCGGCAGCCTGACCGTGAGCGCCGATCTCATCGACATCGGCAACCTCTCGCTCCAGAAAATCGGGCGCGCGGCGTTCGTCGCGGAGCGCGGGGACATCCGCGGCAATGGCACGCTGAGCATGGCAGGCGACCTCACGCTCCGTGCGGCGCAGATTTATCCGACCACCCTTTCGACCTTTAACGTCTTCGCCTACGACCACGGCGGCACGCCCGGCTCGGTGACGATCGTGGGCTCGGGCTCCCGGGCCACGCCGCTCTCGGCGGGAGGCAGCCTGAATATTTTCGCCTCGCAGATCACGCAGGGCGGCGTGCTGCGCGCCCCGCTGGGCTCGATCACGCTGGGCTGGGACGGGAGCACGGATTTCGACCCGGCGGATGCGGACGTGGATGCGCCGCTGGACCCGATCGCGCGCGGGTCGGTGGCCGTGGGCATTGCGAAAACGGTCACCTTGCAGGCGGGCAGCCGCACCTCGGTTTCGGCGGCGGAGTTGGCGGGCGACACGGCTTTTCCCATCCCCTACGGCCTGAGCCCGGACGGCTCCTCCTGGATCGACCCGCGCGGCGTGAACATCACCGTGGCCGGCCTGCCGGAGAAACGCGTGTCCATCGCGGGTGGCGCGGTGGTGGCCGAAAGCGGGGCGGTGATCGACCTGCGCGGGGGCGGCGAGCTCTCCGCTTTCCGCTGGGTGCCCGGCCCCGGCGGCGGCGTGGATCTTTTTGGCACGGCGGCCACCGGGTGGAGCACGGGGACGGAGTATGAGGCGGGGAATCTGGTCACCGACGGCGGGCAGACCTGGTCGGCCCGGCTCTCGCATTCCGGGCAAAAACCGGCGTCCAACCTTTACTGGGTGGCCGTGCCGGAAGCCTACGCGGTCGTGCCCGGCTACCAGGCGGAGTTCGCGCCGTTTGCGTCGTTCAATACAGGGGCGAACGCCACCGCGCTGAGCGGTAATCCGGGTTTCGTGAGCAGCACGCTGAGCGTGGGCGACCGGGTGTTTTTGGAAAATTCGCCCGGTCTGAGCGCGGGGACTTACACGCTGCTGCCGCGCCGCTACGCGCTGCTGCCGGGGGCCTTCCTCGTGACGCCGACGACGAGCCGGCCGATCGGCACTTTCACCCTACCGGAAGGGGCGAGCTACGTGTCGGGCTACGCCGTGAACCAGTTCAGCCACCCGACGGAGACGGCCACGGTGCGGACGCGGTTCGAGGTCGCCCCGCCGGAGGTGCTGAGCGCGCGGGCCGCCTACGACGTGGCGCTCACCGGCGAGTTTTTTCCCGAGGCGGCCCAGCGCTTGAATCTCGCGAGGCCGCAGCGGCTCCCGATGGATGCGGGCTACCTGGCATTGCACGGCAACACCGCTTTGCAGGCCGCGGGAAAGGTTCTCACGGCCCGCCCGGACGGAGGGCGCGGGGCGGTGATCGACGTGAGCAGTTTTGCCGGGATGGAGATCATCGGCGGGAGCGGTGCGGCGACGGGCGGCGCGACCGTCGTCCTGAGTGCGGCGACTTTGAACGGCTGGGGCGCGGAAAGCCTGCTGCTGGGCGGGCTGCGCCGGACTGGTGCCACGACGACGGTGGACGTCCGGACGGGAACGCTGGTGCTGGACAATCCCGGCGCGACGCTCACGGGGCCGGACGTGACGCTCGTCTCGCGCGAAGGTTTGACCCTGACCGACGGCTCGGCCGTGGCGGCCTCCGGGACGCTCTCCGAAGCGGCGCAGGTTTTCGCGATCGCGGGCGACGGGGCGCTGCTCCGGACCGGCGCGGGCGGCGGGGCCTCGATCACCCGCACCGGGGTGACCGGCGCGACCACGGCGCGGCTCACGCTGGGCGCGGGGTCGCGGGTCGCGGGGAGCGTGACGATGCTCGACTCTTCGTTTGCCACCAGGCTCGACCCGACGGCCGAGATCGCCGCGCAGACGCTGGCGCTCAGTGGCGGCCAGATCAGCATTCTTTTCGATCCGCCCTCCGCCGTGCTCACCGGCTCGGTGGTGAACCCGGATCATCTCACGCTCTCGGGACCGCTCCTCGGGACGGTGCAAAGCGTGCAGGCGCTGAGCTTGCGCAGCTACCGGACGATCGACCTTTACGGCTCGGGTGAATTCGGGAGCGCCGCCCTGGCTTCGCTGACTTTGTCGGCGGGCGGGATTCGCGGTTATGATCAGGGCGCGGGGACGGCGGTGCTGCGCGCGGGCGACGTGCTTTTTGAGCGGCCGGCGGATGCGGTCGCGCTGGCGGCACCGGCGGGGTCTTCGGGAGTGCTCCGGGTCGAGGCGCAGACCATCCGCCTCGGGGCCAATGCGGTTTCCGTGGCGGGTTACGACGACGTCTTCCTCGATGCCGCCGGAGGGCTGCTCGGGGAGGGCGCGGGCACCTTCACCACGCCGGGCAGGCTCACGATCACCGCGCCAGTCATCACCGGGGCGCGCGGCTCGACGCACGACGTGACGGCCACCGGCGCGCTCGTGCTCGACCGCGGCACCGGCGTCGCCAGCGTCCAGGGCGGACTGGGGGCGGGCTTCACGTTCACGGGCGCGAGCGTTTTGGCGAATACCGACCTGCTCCTGCCCAGCGGTCAGGTTACGCTCCGCGCGCGGACCGGCGATGTCACGGTCGGCGGGGTTCTGCAGACGGACGGAACGGCGCAGGCGTTTTATGATCTGATCCGCTACTCGGATGCCGGGACGATCACGCTCACGGCCGATGCCGGCGATGTCGAGTTGCTGGCGGGGAGCAGGATTTCGGCGGCGGCCCATGCGGCGGGCGGCGATGCCGGTGCGGTCACGGTGGCGGCCACGGCGGGGGAGTTCCGGATCAATGGCGCGACCCTGCGCGGCGGCGCGGGCGCGGGGCGGACGGCGGGCCGGTTCCGGCTCGATGTCGGTGCGCTGCCGTCCTTCACCGAGGTCAGCGGCGCGCTCAATGACGGCGGTTTTTTCGAGGAAAGAAACCTGCGCGTGCGGACCGGCAATGTGGTGATCGAGAACGTCGGCGGGACGGCGAATGTCGCGCGCAACTTCACGGTCGCCGCCGACCAGGGCGACCTCACGGTGCTCGGCACGATCAACGCCTCGGGCGGGACGGGGGGAAAGATCGCGCTGCTCGCGGGGCGCAATCTTTCGCTCGAAACCGGCGCGGTGCTGACGGTGCGCGGGGCCGACTTCAGCAGTGCCGGCAAGGGTGGCGAAATCCGCCTGGAGGCGGGCACGGATTTCAACGCGGGCTTCACCGCGCCGCAGGATCCGACGGCGCTGCTGCGGGTGAAAAGCGGCTCGACGATCGACCTCGGGGTGGACGCCTTGGTGGCGGGTGACCTCGCGACTCCGGGATCGAGCGCCTTCCGCGGGCAGTTCACCGGGAAGCTGCACCTGCGGGCGCCGCGCAATGGCAACGACGTCAACATCGCCTCGCTCGAAGGCGGCATCACGGGCGCGTCCTCGGTGGTCGCAGAAGGCTTCCGGATCTACAACCGCGCCGGGCTCGGCACGCTCAACACCACGCTGCGCGGGCAGATCGATGCCGAGGGCGACGCCTACCTGAACGCCGGTTACACGGCGATGCACACCAAGCTGCTCACGGGCAACCCCGACGCCGCCGCTCTGGACGCGGTGCTCGTGATCGCGCCGGGCGTGGAGATCATCAACCCGACGGGCAACCTCGCGCTCGGGACCGCGAATGCGGCGAACGGCTCGGCTACTTCGCTCAATACTGCGGACTGGGATTTGTCCGGTTTTCGCTACGGGCCGAAGAACGCGCCGGGCGTGCTGACCCTCCGCGCCTCGGGCGACTTGATTTTCAACAACGCGCTGAGCGACGGCTTCAATCCGGTATCCGCCACTGCGGCCAATGGCCACTCGGCCCTCTGGCTGGCCACGCTCATGGACCTGAATCCCGCGCTGCCCGTGAACACGCAGTCCTGGTCGTATCGCTTCGCGGCGGGAGCCGATCTGAGTGCGGCGGATTTCCGCGCGGTCGTGCCCAATGCCGGCTCGGTGCTCGTCGGGGAGTTCTACATCCCGGTGCCGAACACCTCTTCGTCGGGCACCTCCGCCGCCACGGGGCTGAGCGGCCTGACGGCCAACACCATCCGCTTTTCGCTCACTGGCACCAACACCGGCACGCGCTACGAGGTCGTCCGCACGGGGACGGGCGATATCGCCATCGCGGCGGGGCGCGACGTGCAGCTCCGCAACCAATTCGCCACCATTTACACGGCGGGCGTTCGCCTGCCCACGCCGACGACGGTCTTCGCGCCGGGCGATTTTGTCGCGCCGATCCTGAACCCGGACCCGAGCCAGACGACCCTGGCGCAGCCGCAAAATGCCAACGGCGCGATCCAGCAGCAGTATGAGGCGCAATGGGCGCTGGCTGGCGGAGACGTCTCGATCTCGGCGGGCGGGGACATCTGGCGGACGACGCTGCGGCAGGGAGCGGTGATCGCCGATTCCACCGGGCAGCTTCCGATGAACTGGCTCTACCGGCGCGGGTATGTCGATCCGGCCACCGGTCTGTTTGGCGTGGGTGGTGTCGAAGACGGCAGTCCGGTGG
>CAIQUL010000336.1 GCA_903874975.1 uncultured Chthoniobacter sp.
CCGCGTCTGCTCGGTCCGGCGGACAACGCGACTTCGCCGGAAACCCGCCTGCTCCGCGAACTGCCCAAGGCCGGGCCGCGTGTCGTGTGGGAGGCGCCGAAAGGAAACGGCTTCGGCGGGCCGGCGATTGTCGGCGAGCGGTTGGTGATCTTTTACCGGAGCGAGGATCGCGAAGTCGTCGAGTGCCGGCATGCGGAAACCGGGAAGCCGCTGTGGAAGCACGACTACGCTGCGCCGTACACGCCGCGCTACGGCGGGAGCAACGGGCCGCGGACGAGTCCGGTCATCGCGGACGGGCGCGTGTTCACCTTTGGCATCAGCGGCCAGCTTCGCTGCCTCGATCTCGCGAGCGGAAAAGTCGTCTGGGAGCGCGACGCGGCGCGCGAGTTTCGCATGGGGCCGGCGTTCTTCGGCTACGGCTCGACGCCGCTCGTGCTGGGCGCGCGGCTCATCGTGCAGGTCGGCGGCAAGCTGGACGGCAAGCCGGTGAACACCGTCGCGCTGGACGTGGCGACGGGTAAAACGGTGTGGGCGGCGGAGCACGAGTGGGGCGCGAGCTACGCGTCGCCGATCCCGGCGAAACTCCACGAGCGCGAGTGCGTGCTCGTGTTCGCCGGGGGCGAAAGTCGGCCGCCGACGGGCGGGTTGCTGGTCATTGATGCGGCTGACGGGAAGGTGCTCGCGGCGGGAGCGCATCGCGCGGACATCGCGGAGTCGGTGAGCGCGTCGTCGCCGGTGGTGGTGAGCGCGGAGGAGGGGAAGGCGGCGCGCGTGTTTGTCTCGGAGACGTATGACGCGGGCGGCGCGTGTTTTGAAATCGCGCCGGACTTTTCGATCAAGCCCGCGTGGAAAGCGGAGAATTTCGGCCTCTACTGGATGACGCCACTCGTCCGTGACGGCTGCATCTTCGGTTTCGCCGGGCAGAGCGATCGGCTCGCGGAATTGGTCGGCCACGATCTCACGAGTGGACGGGAGCTGTGGCGCAGCGATCTCGGTGGCGGCTTCGGGCGTGCGAGCCTGCTGGCGGTGGATGGTGGCGTCTTGTGCCTCGGGGAGTTTGGCGATCTGGCGTGGCTCGCTCTTTCGCCGAAAGGTGCGGCGATCAAATCGCGCGCAAAACTCTTCAACGCGCCGGAAACCTGGACGCTTCCCGCGCTGCTTCGCGGGCGGCTTTACGTGAGCCAGAACGAACAGGGCGCCGCCGGCACGAAGCCGCGCATCATTTGCTATGACTTGCGCAGCGAATAGTCCGGGTGGAGCACGCGACCCGCGTGCCGTTTGCGGCGACCCGCCGCGAACACCGAGTGCGGGTGATTTGCGGAACGCATTCCGCTCGTGGCGCGCTCTCTCCGGGTATTCGGCGGGACGCCGAACACAGCACGCGGGTCGCGTGCTCCACCCGGACTTTGTGCGATGAAAATCTTCCTGCTCACGCCGGGCACCGGCAGCTACCACTGCGGAGTGTGTTTGCGCGACAATGCGCTGGCCAAGGAACTCATCCGCCAGGGGCACGACGCCGTGATGCTGCCGATGTATCTGCCGCTCACGCTCGACGAAACTGCCGCGTCCCCCGACACGCCGATTTTCTTCGGCGGCATCAATGTCTATTTGCAGCAGAAGTCCGCGCTTTTCCGCCACACCCCGCGCTGGCTCGACGCCATCCTCAACCAACGCTGGCTGCTCAAGCTCGTCGCCGGCGGCGCCGCGAGCCAGACCGGCGGGCCGGACATCGGCGCGCTCACGCACTCCATGCTCCTCGGCGAAGACGGCCGGCAGGCGAAAGAACTCGATGAGCTGATCGCGTGGATGAAAGCGCACGGGAAGCCCGACGCCGTGTGGCTCTCCACCGCGCTGCTCGCTGGCCTCGCGCGACGCATCCGCCGTGAACTCGGCATCCCTGTGCTCGGCTCGTTGCAAGGCGAGGACAGCTTTCTCGATTCCCTCGCCGAGCCGTGGCGGACGCGCTGCTGGGAGACGCTCGCCGAGCGCGCGCGCGACGTGAACACCTTCGTGGCCCCGAGCCGCTACTACGCCGACCTCATGGGGGCGCGGATGAAACTCGCGCCGCCGCAGCTCCGCGTAATTCCGAACGGCATCGCGCCCGGCGACTTCACGCCCGCGCCCGCGCCACCGCCGCTGGCGGTCGGCTACCTAGCTCGGATGACCGTCGGCAAGGGACTCGGCACCGTCGTCGAGGCCTTCATCCTGCTGAAAAAGCGTGGACGTTTTCCCGCCGTGAAACTCCTCATCGCCGGCGCGATGACCGCGGGCGACGCCGCCTACGCCGAGTCGCTCAAAACGAAACTCAACGCCGCTGGGTGCGGCACCGATGCGGAGTTTCACCCAAACGTCAGCCGCGAGGAAAAGGCCGCGTTTCTCCGCCGCTGCACGTTGCTCAGTGTCCCGGCGAACTACGGCGAAGCCTTCGGTCTCTACATCACCGAAGCGTGGGCCGCGGGCGTGCCAGTCGTGCAGCCGCGCTGTGCGGCGTTCACGGAATTGGTCGGGGCGACGGGCGCGGGGATTTTGTGCGCGCCCGGCAGCGCCGAGGCCCTGGCCGATGGCTGGGAGAAGCTGCTCGCTGATCCGGCGAAAGCACGGGAGATGGGCGCGCGCGGACGGGCGGCGGTGGAGGGCGAGTTTTCGCTGGCGCGCATGGCGGAGCGCTTCGTGGCGTTGACGACGGAATTTCAGCCCTCCGCCCTTGCCCGGCAGCAGGGCTGTGCCTAGCCTTCGCATCATGGCTCCCGATCAAGTCCGCAAAGTTCTTCAGGCTGTGCCTTTTCGCCCGTTCACCGTGGAGATCGGCGGACAGCGGCGTGTTCCGGTGAAACATACGGACTACGCGCAACTGTCGCCGGCCGGGAGGACGTTGGTGGTCTTCAGCGATGACGACGATGCGGCGGACATCATCGACGTGTTTCTGATCACGAGCCTGAGCCTGGCGAAGACCCCAGCACGCCGGAAGTAATGCCGTTCGAGTTCAAGCTCACCCGCCGCGTGGAATTCGCGGAGACCGACATGGCCGGCATCGTCCATTTCGCGAACTTCTACCGCATGATGGAAATGACCGAGCACGCCTTCTTCCGCTCACTCGGTTTCTCCATCCACGGCCACGATCCCGTGAGCACGACCGGTTGGCCGCGGGTCAGTGCGCGTTGCGATTTCCGCGCCCCGCTGCGCTTCGAGGACGAGGTCGAGATTCATCTGCTCGTCGCCGAAGTCCGCACGCGCTCGATCCGCTACGTGTTCGTTTTTCGCAAAGTCGCCGACGGCACCGAGGTCGCGCGCGGCGAGGTCGTCGCCGTCTGCGCGAGTGTGGAGAAAGCCACCGGCAAGCTCAGCGCCGTGCCGATTCCCGAGGCCGTGCGCGCGGCCATCCAACCCGCGCCGCCCGCGCTGCTGGCGTAAACCCCTTTCCCTCGCTCCGATGCCCACCAACCCAACCAAACCCCAATCAATGAACTGGATTCTTTTTGCCTATCTCACCGTCCTTTTTTGGGGCGTCTATGGAGTCATCCTGCACATCGGCCGCGGCGGCATGCCGATGGGCGCAGAGGCGGGCAACGCCGGCCTCAAGGCCTTCCTCTGGGTCGGCATCGCTTACTTTTTCGTCGCCGTGCTCGGGCCGATCATCGTGCTGAAAATGCGTGGCTCGAATTTCAACTTCGCCGGCCCCGGCATCACTTGGAGCTTCGTCGCGGGCGTCGCCGGGGCGCTCGGGGCCTTCACGCTGGTGCTCGCGCTGGGTGCGGCGGCGGTCACGATGAAAGGGGCGGCGCCTTCTGCGGTCATGCCGATTGTCTTCGGCGGAGCGCCCATCGTGAATGTGATCGTTGCCATGCTCGTGCACCCGCCGGCGGGCGGCTTCAAAGCGATCCCGCTGCCCTTTCTCGCGGGCATCGTGCTCGCGGCGCTCGGCGCATTTCTCGTGGCGAAGTACGCGCCGACGAACCAGGGCGCACCAGCCAAGCCAGCAGCGGCAGCCGGGCAGCAAGCCGGGCACTGACGCGCTATGGAGCCGCCGGGCCAGCTCGACCGCCTGCGCGCGCTGCTCGCGGAAATCCTGCCACGCAACCGCTTCGTCACGCGCCGGCTGGGCGACCTCGGCGATCTGCGCGACCTTGCGGATTTCAGCGCGCGCGTGCCCTTCACGCACAAGCTGGAGCTGGTCGCCGACCAAGCCGCGCATCCGCCTTACGGATCGAATCTCACCTTTCCCAGCGCCGCCTACACGCGCTTCTGCCAGACCAGCGGCACGACCGGTCGCCCGCTGGCGATCCTCGACACGAACGAGAGCTGGCAGTGGATGCTCGGCAACTGGCAACGCATCTACACCGCCGCCGGAGTCGAGCCGGGCGCGCGCGTTTATTTCGCGTTTTCGTTCGGGCCGTTCCTCGGTTTCTGGACGGCGTTTGAAGCTGCGGCGCAGCACGGCTGCCTGTGCCTGCCGGGTGGCGGGCTGAGCAGCGCGGCACGCTTGCGAGCGATGATCGAGCACCGCGCCGAAGTGCTCTGCTGCACGCCCACCTACGCGCTGCGTTTGCTCGACGTGGCGCGGGAGGAAAGCATCGACCTCCGCGCCGCCGAGGTCCGCACAATCATCGTCGCCGGCGAGCCCGGCGGCAGCGTGCCCGCGGTGCGCGAGCGGATCAGCGCCGGGTGGAACGGCGCGCGCGTGGTGGATCACTACGGCATGACGGAAGTCGGCCCGGTGGCTTACGAAGACCCCGAGCGCCCCGGCGTGCTGCGACTGATCGAGGAGTCGTACTTCGCCGAAATCATCGAGCCCGGCGGCACGGCGCCCGTGCCCGAAGGAGGCGTCGGCGAACTCGTGCTCACGCCGCTCGGACGCCACTCCTGGCCGCTGCTCCGCTACCGCACCGGCGACCTCGTGAAATGGTCGCGCGACGCGCGCGGCATCGCGCTGGAAGGCGGAATCATCGGCCGTGCCGACGACATGGTCGTGGTCCGCGGCGTGAACGTGTACCCGACCGCCTTCGACGCCCTCGTGCGGATGATTCCCGAGATCGGCGAGTACCGCGTGACCGTCTCCCAGCGCGGCGCGCTGACCGAGCTGACGGTCGAGATCGAGTCGCCCGACGACACCGCAGCGACGCGCCTGGAGCGCGCGCTGAACCAGGCCTTCTCACTCCGCATCCCCGTCACCCGCGTCCCGCACGGGAAGTTGCCGCGTTTTGAAATGAAGGCGCTGCGCTGGATGAAGGCGGAGTGAGGCCGGAGCCGGCGCGGTGAATCTAAAACCGCGCGCTGATCGTGAAGCGCACGCTGCGCGGCTCGTTCGGGTGCGTGTGGCGGTCGTCCACGCCGGCGGGCGGCTCGCCGCGGAGGCGCGAGGCGTAGTAGTAGTCGATGTCGCTTGAGCGTTCGTCGAAGAGGTTCAGCACGTCCACGGTGGCCGTCCACGTCTCGTTGAATTTGTAGCCGAGCTGGGCATTCACCACCGTGGTCGAGGGCGAGCGCACGCTGTCGTCCTCGATCAGCGAGCGCGGGCCAAAGTAACGCACGCGTAGGCTCCCGAACGCGCCGCCCCAGAAGTCATGCACTGACACGCCTGCGGCCACGACCGTTTCCACCGACCCAGGGATGTGCCGGCCCTCCGGCGCGGAATCGCGGAAGCGGGTGTGTGACCACGCGAAGTCGGCGTCGAGCGTGAGCCACGGCGTCACGTCGTAGTAATTCGCAAACTCCACGCCCCAGCGCCGGCTCGGGCGCGTGGCCTCGGTGGTGCCGGCATCGCCCACGAAGAGCAGCTCCGAGTCGATGTCCAGCAGCCACAGCGAGAGCGAACTTTGCAGCCCCGGCACCGCCGTGGAGCGCACGCCGACTTCCGCGCCTTTGGTGCGCACGAGCGGCTTCGCGCCGCGCACGCTTTCGCCCGAGGCGGGGTCGGTGCGCGTGAGCACGCCGCGCGCGTCGTTGCTGTGAAAGCCGAAGCCGCCATTGACATAGAATTCCGTGCCCGCCCACGGGCCGAAGATGAGCGCGGCCTTCGGACTGGCGATGAAGGAGGTCTCGCTCCCGGTGTTCACGTCGAGATTCGACGAGCGCACGTCGAAGTGAAACACGTCGCCGCGCACCCCGAGCACGGTGCGGAATTTCTCCGCCCACTGCGTCTTGTTTTCAAAGTACGCGCCCACGCTCGTCTCGATGACGTGATCTTCGCGCGTGACCGTGAGCCGGTTCCGGTTCTGCGTTTTGAAAAGTCCGTTGCGGATGTTGTCGCTGCGCACCTGCAGGCCGAGCGTGTTTTCGGTCTTGCGGGAAAGGAGTTCGCCGAACCACGTCTGGCTGGCCTTGAGCCCGAGAGTCACGCGCCGGTCCTTTTGCTCGAACTGATCGCCGCGCACCGGGTCGTCGAGGAAGTAGGTGAAGTTCGAGAACAGATCGAGGTCGTAGTAGAAACCGTAGAGCAGGATGCGCGTGGCGCTGTGCTCGTCGGTGCGGCGCCAGTCGGCGAGCAGGTTCACGCGCGAGCTGTCGCCGCCGGTGGTGTCGTCGAGGCTGCCCCAGATGCCCACTTCCCGCCCGATGGCGCGGCGCGCGATCTGGTCCGACGAATCCCACACGCCGTGATACGCCGAGAGCGTGAGCGAGAAACCGTTCTGCTCGTCGCCGACGCTGTAGCGGAGCACGCCGTTCATTTTGTGAAAGTCGTCCGTCTTGTCCCACGGCCCGTCGGCGTGCTCGTACTCCGCGGCATAGAGCAAATGTCCCGCACCCAGTTTGGGCGAGCCGGCGAGCAGCCCGCGCGCGTAGCCGAGCGTGCCGCCGGTGGCCACTGCGAGCTGGTTCGGCAGGGTGTCGAAGTAGTGGATATTGAACGCGCCCGCCGAGCCGAAGTCGCCGATCTCCGCGAAGTACGGCCCCTTCTTGTAGCTCACCTCGCGGACGAGTTCCGGGATGAGCAGATTGAGGTCGGTGTAGCCCTGGCCGTGCGCGTGCGTGGGCATATTGATCGGCATCCCGTCGAGCGTGGTGGCGAGGTCGGTGCCGTGGTCGAGGTTGAAGCCGCGCAGGTAAAACTGGTTCGCTTTCCCGCCACCCGCGTGCTGCGAGATGATGACGCCGGGGATGGTCTCCACGATTTCGCCCACTCGCTGAAGCGGACGCCGCGCGAGCTGCTCCGCGCCGATCACGCCTTCATTCGAGGAAGTGGCCGTGCCGACCAGGCTGTCCGCGCGGCCTGTCACGACCACGGCTTCGAGCTGAGTGGGTTCAGGTTGCTCAGCGGCCGAGGCCAGGCTGGTGAGGCAGGCGGACGCTGCGAGGAAAGCGCCGAGGCGCGAGGGGTTGGTTTTCATGTGCGATGGATGGATTGAGGTTTTTGCTGCGACGCCGAGGCTCCCACAAAAGGATCGCTGACGCCAAGCGGGCAGAGGCTGCGGAAAGTAGCTTGGGCGTTAGCCCAATATCCACGCCGTCATTCTGAACGGAATTCCCGCCGGGCGAAGGCGGGCGGGAAAGCAGTGAAGAATCGCAAACTGTACACGGGCGGAGGCGGTCTGGTGGGATGTGCGCCCGCAGCTCCGCACCGCCTCCGCCCGCGTTTCAGTCAGCGATCCTTCACTCCGTTCTGGATGACGGTTGGGTTTTCGATTGTGACCTGCCAGTTCTTCACCGCTTCTCATTGCGAAACGTCTTGTGGCAGGCGGCGCAGCTTTGGCCGGCGGCTCGGAACGCCGCATCAAGCGCGGCGGGATCGGGCGGGGCGGCGCGGAGATGCCGGGCCAGCGCTTCGGCGGCGCGCTCGGAGTCGGCGAGGTGGGTGCGGTAGTCGGCGGAACGGCGGGTGGTGTCGTCGGTGCGAGCCAGCTCGCGGAGTTGCTCCAAGAGCAGGGTCGCGGCATTGGCGGGCGTGGCTTTCCAGCCGGATTTTTGCGCCGCTTTGAGCAGATCGAAACATTCGTCGAGCGCCACCATCGCATCCACGACCGGGGGCGTTTTCGCTACCTCCGGCAGCTCGCCCACGCGGGCGAGCGCGGCGGCCGAGGGCGGTTGAAACTCGCGCACCGAGCGATACAGCCCGGCATATTCGTCGGCGGTCCCGGCCTGCCGCAGCCACGCCTCGGCGCGGGCCGGCGACCAACCGGCCGTCGCCTCGCACATCACCGCCACCGCCGCGGGACCGCGATGTTTTCCATGATGGCAGTGGACGTAAATCTGCCCGTCCGGCAGCGCCGCCGCGCGCGCGAATTCCGCGACCCGCTCCGCCGGCACGCCGTCGTAGCCGATGGGCAGATGGATGTAGCGCAAACCGTGCTTTCGCGCCGCCGCCACGTCGGGCTTCGCGCCGTCCACGCTGACGATGGTTTTCACCCCCAGCCGCGCCAGCTCCGCGAAAGCCGCATCGCCCACCGGCTGCCCGCCGGAGAGCAGCCGGTCGGTCACGCGATAGGCGTGTTCGAGCGCGGGCGCGGTGAGCGGCGTGGCGGGTGTCTCCCCGGCCTGTCCCGGCACGGCGGCGCTCACCAGCACGATGGCGAGGATTCGGCTCAGGTGGTTCATGGGGCGCTCATTCCACGCTGGCCGCGCGCGCAAGGAAAGTTCCGAACGCGGTGACGTGGTGTCGGAACATGGTGCTTAGGTTGGCCGCTTAACGAGGTTCGGCGTCGGCGAGCCTACCCGTGGAAAGCCCGCAGCCCGCACGCGGCGACTGCCGCCACCGCCGCGCCGCAGGGCAGCGTGATGAGCCACGAAAGGACGATCTGCCCGACGCTCGGCCAGTGCGCCTTTCGCGTGACGATGCCGATGCCGAGCAGCGAGCCGACGCTCACATGCGTGGTGCTCACCGGCAGCGAGTGGTAGCTCGCGGTCGTGACCAGCAGGGCGGTCGAGACATTGGCGGCGAAGCCTTCGCCGGGGTTCATGTCGGTCACCTTTTTCGCGAGCGTCTCGGCGACGTTGCGCGCATCAAGCAGGCCGCCGATCGCGATCATCACCGCGATGGCGAGGATGCTCCAGCGCACGTCGAGCGCGTGCGCGATGAGCAGCAGTGCGGCCATCTTCGGCGTGTCGTTGAGCCCGCGCGCGAAGCTCGCCGCGCCGCCGCTGAGGAAGTGCAGCGTGTCGAGTGTCCGGGTGCGGTGATCGGGAAGCAGGCGCACCGTTTTGAGCAGGAAATGGATGAGCATGCCGGCGGCGACGGCCAGCACCGGGCTGAGCAGCAGCGGCTGGACGAAGGTCTTGCCCAGCGCGCCGAGATTCACGGTGTGATCGCCGCTCGCCAAACCTGCGCCGACCAGCGCGCCCGTGAGGGCGTGCGTGGTGGAAACGGGGAAGCTCAAGCGCGTGGCGAGGAAACTCGTGAGCGCCGCGCCGAGCGCGACGGCGGTCACAAATTCCGGCGACTGTGCGAGCGCATCCGGCACCAGCCCTCTGCCGCTGAAGGTTTTCAGCAATCCCTGCGCAAAGAAGAGCGCCGCGAGTCCGCCCGCAAACGTCGCGGCCGTGCCCCACCACACCGCGACGCGCAGGCTGGTGGTGCCGCTCCCGTAAAGCGACGCCACGCCTTTGCAATTCGCGTTCGCGCCATTCGTGAAGGCGACGCAACCCGCGGCGAGGATGAGGAGCGCGACGAGCACGGTGGCGCGCTATTTTCCCGCCGGTTCGCCGCCCGTCTCGGCGGGCAGGGACTTGCCCTTGAGCCAGACGTATTCCTTCCACGCGCCCTCGTAGAGCCGCACGTTCGGGTAACCGGCCACGTGCTTGAGGTAGAAGCGGAGCAGGCTCCCTTCGCGCGACGTGCCGCAGTAGCAGATGATGTTTTTGTCCGGTGTGATGCCCGCCTTCTCCAACTCCGCTTTCGTCTCGGCGAACGGCTTGAACTTGTGCGTGTTGTCCGTCTCCATGAGCCGCGCCCAGTGGAAGCTGATCGCGCCGGGGATGTGGCCTTTGCGCAGCCAGACTTCGTCCTCGCCGCGGAACTCGTTGATCGGACGGGCGTCGATCAAAAGGTTGCCCGGTTTGCCCACGTGCTTTTGCACGTCGTCGATGTTCGCCGCGACGCCGGGGTTCATCTTCGCGGGGAGCTTGCCGGTCGGATTGCCGAAGTAGTCCTGCACCGCATCGAAGCCCTGCTTCTTCCACTCCGGCAGGCCGCCATCCACGATGCGGATGTCTTTCACGCCGCACTTTTCCAGCACATGAACGACCATGGTGCTGCTGAGGATTTCGTCGTTTGGCAGCGCCTCGCCGGTGGCATAGACGAGGTGCGTCCGATCCTTGTCCACGCCCGCGCGGCGGAGCAGTGCCTTGGTCAGATCGTCTGGCAGATACTGCACCGGCACGCCTTTATCCGTGCCGCGCAGCGTGTCGAACTCCAGATGGTGCGCCGTGGGCAGATGGCCGCGGAAGTAGTCTTTGTAGCCGCCGCGCGTATCGAGGACGACCGGGCGCTGCTTGGCGTCCGGGCTTTCGATGAGCTTTTTCGCGTCAGCGGGCGAGATGATGCCGATGTCGGCGAGGAGTGGCGGCGCGGCGGCGACTAACGATGCCAGCAGAGCGAGTAGGTGCAGGGATTTCATGGGATGGATGGTGATGGTGGATGGAGCAGCGTAGGCGTAATTGCCTATGTGCGCGCGTCGGCATATATGGCCGCCAGATTTTCGTCGAGACGTTCTGTGGAAAAATTCTACGATCCGCTCATGCCCCGCACCGACTGCTCCGAGATGCTCAAAGCTCTCGCCGACCGCACCCGCCTGCGGATCGTCAGGGCGCTGCTCGCCGGGCCGCTCAGCGTGGGTGAAATCGTGGCGGCGGTGGACGCCTCGCAATACAACGTCTCAAAGCACCTGCGCATCCTCCGCCACGCGGGGATCGTGGAAGTCGAACCCGACGGCACGCGCCGGCATTACGACATCGTCGAGGATTTCCGCCGGCAGCTTTCCAAAAAGAACCGCGTCCTCGACCTCGGCTGCTGCGAGTTCCGCTTCGACCGATTGGAGACTTAACGGGGTGTCACGCGGGCGTGGGGAGCGCCGGCCGCACGGCAGCTTGGGCAGGTTGCCGATTGAACGCGCCGACTGCGTTTACTGATACTCGACCAGCCGGTAAAAGACGCGCGGGCGCCCGGAGATCGGGTCGGTGAATTGCAGAGTGCCGCCGGTGCCATCGAGCGTGTCGATGGTCGTCCAGTCGTTGGCGTGCAGGGTCGTGGAACTTTGCACGTCGTAGATCAGATTTGCGCGGCTGGTGAAATCCAGCCTGATGGATGCGCCGACCTTGCTGATTGAGAGCTGGGGCGGACTGATCACGGTGAAATGGACGACGAAGGGAGCGCTGGCCGTGTAGTGGCCCAAGGTATCGACGACCTGGAAGGTCACGTCGTAAGTGCCGGGCTTGTTGGCCGTGAAGGCGCGCCCGTGGATGTGGCCGTAACCGGTGTTATCCTCACTGACCGGAAATGAAGGTTTGTCCGCTCCGGCAGTCGTCCAGCCGGAGGGTCGGGTCCACGTCGGGGAAGACGCGGCGGCTTCCCAAAAAGAGAGCGTTCCACCGGCAGGCCCAGTCACCGAGAGAAGGTCCACACGCACCAATGCACTGCCCAAGGTCGCCGACGTGCTGTCGAAGGCGCTGAAGGTGAGTTCGGTGGCATAAGTGCCACCCGGGAAGGCGAAGAGATCTAGGCTCGGTAATTCGCCGAGGGGGAAGTAGGTGGCGAGTGGGTTGAGATTGGTGGCGGTGATGATGATGCCAAGCTGGCTGGGGTTGCCGGGAACCTGGCGCACTTCAATGTGGTCGTGAGCCCGTGCAAGCAGGCAAGTGGTGGCGAGGAAAAGAGTAAGGATGAGTTTTTTCATAGGATGGATCATGGGATAAGGAAGGCACTGTCGGTGGCGTCGAGGCGGGCTTTGACTTCGGTGGGGTTGAGGCTTTCCACGTGGCCATCCACGAAGAGGTAGTTGGCCCCGGAGCCGTGGCGCTCCACGCCGACGGAAGCTTTGAATTGATTGAAGGTTACGCGGCTCCGGGAGGACGCGAAGTGGAAGTGCTCGGTGGTGTAGGCATTCGCGGCTTCGCCGATCACGAGCGTGGCCGACTGGGTGCGGCAGCGGATGGCCGGGATGCCTTGCCCGGTCGTTTCCGTGAGCAGGTCGTTCCACCCATAGGTCACGTCAACGGGCGAGACGGTATTCGCAGGGCAGCGTCCGATGAACTTGGGGCCGAGATAAGCGGAGAGTGTGTTGACCCAGGAGAGCGAGTTGCCATTTTCATCCCGGACATGCCCTGTATCTGGCAGGCGTCCGTCGTGGTCGCCCACGTAGGCGCGGACGGCGATCCCGATCTGGCGCACCGAACTCAGGCACTTGGTCGCCTTGCTCCTTTCCATGGCCGCGCTCGCGATGGACAAACCCAGCGTGGCCAGCGCGCCGATAATCGCGATCACGACTAATAGTTCTAACAACGTAAAGGCGGTCTTTAGGTCAGGCTTACTGTGGGTTGGCATGGCTGGGGCCCGGTGCCCCGGTCCCTTGCGGGACCGGGGTTTCGGGGAAGGGTTGTTAGTTGGCTTTGCGGCGGCGGACGAAACCCAGCGCGGTGGCCCCCAGGGCAAGGAGCGCTGCGGAGGTTGGCTCGGGAGTCGCGGTCACGTTCACGTTCACGCCGTAGGTGCGGAACGTGGTGCCGCCAGCCAATACGTCGGCCGAGTTCTGCGCGGCGTAGTTAGCGCCGCCGACCAGGAAGTAATAGTCGCCCGGTGTGAGTCCGCCGAACGTTGCCGTGACGGTGCCGTCAGCCGTGCCGTCGCCGTCGATCCCTGGGACAGTGCCATAGTTCGCCGAGGTGCCGTCGGCTTTGTGACCGACCACGGTGGTGAAGTCCAGAAGGCCATTGGGGTTCGCCGGCGCTGTTGGGTCCACGTAGATCTTGAACGGCGAGAGCGCCCGGAAAGCGCCCTCTTTGCCGGAGCCGCCGATGCCAGCACCGTCGAAGACGCCATTGCCATTCGTGTCCGTAAAGGCGTCGCCAAACTCCCAGACGCCGGAGCCGTTCAGGTCGGTGTACTGCTCGCCCAGATCCCAGACGGTGCTGCTGTTGGTATCGACGAACGGATCGCCCGTCTGCCAGCCCGCGCTGCCATTGGTGTTCACGAACGATTCACCCACGGCACCAGGGCCAAAGGTAGTCGTGAGGTAACTCACCGTGGCGGTGGCAGTGTCATGGGTTTCGGCAAAATAAACCGGCGTCTGGAAAATCGAGAACGCGGGAAGGAACGTGTTGTTCGGGCCGGAACCGTTGGTATTCCGCGCGACGGTGATGGTCACGCTCTCGGTGCCGGCGAGCGAGAATTGGAAGATCCGGGTGCGATGCGAATCGCCCCAGTTGTCGTCAGTGGCATCGGCCCAGCCGAAACTGCTGGAGATGGTCTGCGTGTTGTTGTTGAGCGAGAGGCCGTCAATGGCCCCGAAGTCCCGACCAGTGATGTTGAGGTGGGCGGACGCCGTGGAAATGCCGAGGACAAGAGCTGCGGAGGCTGCGTTGAATGGATTCAATCTCACGATGTTGTTTGGAAGTTCTGATTGCTGAATGCGGCAATTTTGGGGTGTGGAAAGAGGGGGATCCGGGCAGGTGATTGCCAACTGCCCGAAGCACGGTTTGAAGGATCGCGAGCAGCGAAGCCGGCGCAGCCGGATGCTGGGAAGCGATGCGGAGGTCCCACCCGAATGGGAAGCTCAGTGGAAGCAGGAGTGCGCCTCGAATGGACACACGCCGCTTCGGCGAAGCGACACTCACCTGAGCGGAAACCTCAAGCCAACCGTGGCGGAGGAACCGGAGGAGCGTGGGCGAGTTTTTCCGCAACCTCCTCGGACCGAGGATGGCTGGTGAAAGTGAAAGCCGGGGCCGTCACACGCAGCACCGGGGCGAGGATGCCTTTGATGTCCGGCACGGGCTGCGCAGCGTGCTGCTCTTGCTGCTGCTTCTCGCCGTCTTTGACCGTCAGGCAGAGCGCGCAGGGATGCTCGCCGTCGAAGGTCTTTTCCACCGCGACGATCAGCGAGGCTTCGCGGGAGTAATCCACGAGCATCGTGGCCCAGGCCACCGTCTGCAGCGCGACCCAGTGCGCGCCCGAGCCCACCGCCAGCGCGGCGACGACCGCGAGGTGGACGAGGAGGAGCGAAAGGCGGCGCACGCGGCGGACGAGAGCAGCGCGGGGAGTTGTCGTCAAGCGCACGGGCCGAGCGGGGCCGAAATTTTTCCCGAAAGACAAATTCTCCCTCGCCGGTACCCGCGCTTCCGGCATTCGTCTCGGCAGTTCACCCCAGACAAGAAAGCGCCTCTCCGGATCACCCGGAGAGGCGCTTTCATTTCCGCGATGGTTCTGCGCTTGAGGTCGCGCGGGGCGCCGACCAAGGTGCCGGCCATGACGCTTCCCCGCTCTCTCCTGCTGCTGCTCGCCGTGCTCTGCCTCACCGCGGGCTGCGCGTCCGGCTCCGGCTCGCGCCGCTTTACGAAACTCCACGTGACCGATCACCGCGGGGCGTTCCTTGCCGAATGGGTGGCGCGCGGTCCGGTCCGGCGCGTCGAGCAAGGCTACCGCATCACGGCCGTCGAGCGGCAGAGCGGCCCGCCCCATTCGCTGCTCACGAAGTATCCCGATGGCTGGAAGACCACCGTGACCGGCCCGCACATCCTGCGCTGGCGGTGCGGGCAGCCCTTCTGGCTTTACGAAAACGAGAGCGAGTAGCCCGGGCTAAAACTGCCACTGCCCGCCGAGGACCAAGTTCGTGCCGGGTTCGTTCGTGCCGGAGCCGAGCGTGCGGTAGTCCTCGTCGCTGATGTTTTCGCAGGCGGCGAAGAGCTTCAGGTGTTTGCAGGGATTCCACCCGCCGCGCACCGTGAAAACCTGGTAGCCGCGCGTGCCGCCGGGCGGGATGCGCTGCGTGTCGGCGGTGTCGCCGGGTGAGAGCCGGTCCTGATGCCGGGCGAGCGCGGCGGAGCCTTCGAGCCACCATTTGCCATCCGCCGAACTCCACCGCAGACCGATCAGCCCGGTGAGCGGCGCGAGGCGCGAGCCGGGGCGCGTCTGCAGCTCGGAGCCGACGAACGTGTCCAGTTCACCCTCCGTCCACGCGAGGTTTCCGAAGAGCGTGAAGCCGGGGTAAAACTTCCACTCCGCGCCGAGTTCGACGCCTTGCGTGTAGCCGTCGCCGACGTTCGCCCTGGTCACTTCATTCGCGCCGTCGATCACCCGCCCGGTGGGGTAGCGCACGATCTGGTCGTCGATCAGCGTGTAGTAATAGGCGGCGAAGAGCGACAGGTGCCACGGCTCGATCTGCGCCTTCGTACCGATCTCGAACGACGTGTAGTACTCCGGGTCGAGATTCGGCGCCGGCGTTTCCAGTTCGCCGGAGCGCGCCAGCTCGAAAGAGGTGAAGTCCGCGAGGTTCGGCGCGCGGAAACCCTGCGAGACGCCGCCGTAGAAATTCCACGAGCGGCTCACGTCCAGCCGCACGCGCAGGCTGGCGCTGAAAGCGTCGAACGCTTTGTCCAGCCGGCCGAAAACCACGTCGTCCGTCGGGTTGGGATCGACCTTGTCCGCCTGCGCCTGCGCGTGGCTGTAGCGCACGCCGGCGATCACGGTCAGCGGCTCGGCGATCTTGAATTCATCCTGCAGGTAGATCCCGAGCAGATCGTAACTCGCATCGTCCGCCACCGGGCCGCGGGAGTCGATGGAACGGAGCGAGCCGTCGGCGTTGTAGTTGCGCCCGAAGGACGTCACCTCGTCGTGGTAAAACTCCACGCCGTAGCTCAGCGTTCCGACCGGGCTCGGGCTGACGAAATTCAGCAGCGCGCCGAACGTCTGGTCCTGAAAGCCCGTAAGGCTGCGCCGCGCGTCGCTGCGGATGCGGTCCTGCGTCTCCTCCTGATTCTGCCACGAGAGGCTGAGCTTCGCGCGCTCGATCCACGGCGCGAGTTCGCGGATTTCGACCTGGAGATAGGCCAGCTCGCGGAGCTGGTCAAAGTCGCGACGCAAGTCCGTCCCGACCAGCGTGCCGTCGAAGCTCTTCGCGTAAATCGTCGAGTGCGTGCGCGGCACATTGTTTTGCTCCACCCGCTGAAAGGCTGCGGTGATGTCCACGTTCTTGTTCGGACGCACGACCACTTTGATGTCGCCGTCCACGTCGGTGTAGCCGGTGTTGGGCTGCTGCCCGATGAGGTCGCCGCCGCGGACGTCGTTGAAATCCTTCCACGTCACGCCGCCGAAAATCCCGACGTGCGGCGACACCGCGAGCCCAAATTCGCCGCGCATCGTGTGGGATTTGTCCGCCGTTCCGTAGCGGTAGTAGCCGCCGCCATGCACCGCCGTATTCGCCGCCGGAGCCAGCGCGACCGACCCTTTTCCAACGCCCGACGGCTCCGGCCACGGGAGCATCTCCGGGCCGCGCGTGATCGCGTTCACCGTGCCGCCGATGGCGTCGCTGCCATACAGCACCGAGCTGGGTCCGAGCACCACATCGAGTCGGTCGATGGTCAGCGGATCGATCGTGGCGAAATACTGGTTCGGTCCTTCGCGAAAGACCGCGTTGTTCAGCCGGATGCCATCGATCAGCGTGAGCGTGCGGAAGCCGGTGAAGCCGCGCAGGAACGGCGACGCCTGACCGGAGCTCGTCCGCTGGATCATCACGCCCGGCGTCTCGGCCAGCGCGTCCACCACCGTCCGCGCCTGGCGCTGGAGGAGAAAGCGCTCGCGCCCGATGACATGGGCGGCGTAGGGCACGTCGAAAATCTCCGCGTCGCGGCTCGTCGCCGTCACGACCACGGTGTCGAGGATCGTCGCCGGCGCGGCGGGAGTTTGGGCGAGAGCGCGGGCCGTGAGCAGCGCGGCGCAGCAGGCGATGGAGAGTCGGGGATGGGTCATGGAATGGGAGTTTTTGGGTTGAGGTTGAATTGACGTGCGCCCCGATAGCAGCCGGTGTGCCAACCCGCACGAAGTGCCTGGTATTTTCCGCCACCGCAAAACTTCCATCGCCCGCGCACCCTTTGTCCATCGAACTTCCCGCGCCC
>CAIQUL010000337.1 GCA_903874975.1 uncultured Chthoniobacter sp.
GCCATCCGCGTCACGCCCGCCGCCCCGCTCGTCATCGTCGAGGGTCTCTACGTGCTGCTGCGCGACTGGCACGCGGAGAGCCTTTTCGACCTGCGCGTCTTCCTCGATTGCAACCCCGACGAAGCCCGCGTGCGGCTCTTCGTGCGGCACGTGAAAGCAGGCGTGAGCGCGACGCCGGAGGAAGCGCGGCACCGCGTGGAAACGAGCGACCGCCTCAATGCGGAAGCCATCCTCGCCGACGGTTGCCGCGAACGGGCGCAGGTGATTTTGCGGAGCAACGATGGCGCGTCCCCTCATCCGTCATCCTGAGCGGAGTTCCGTGCGGGCGAAGGCGGGACGGAACGCCGCTCAGGATGACGGGAAGCGGGGAGCGCGCCCCCAGACAGGGTGCCTGGAAAGCCAAAGGCGGGCATCTCGCGATGCCCGCCTTTTCATAATTCGCGTTCGCGAAGGACTATTTCTTCGACTTCCAGTCCCGCACGAATTCCACGCACTTTGTCACTTCCGGCAGCGACTTTTCCCAGTTGGATTCGTACTCGATCGAGATGTTGCCGTCGAAGCCCTGCGCTTTGAGTTCTTCGAGGATGCGCCCGATTTCGCCGACGCCCTCGCCGTAGGGCACATCGGTGCTCCGGCCAAAGTCGGCTTTGTCCTTGAGGTGGCTGCTGATGATGCGGCCTTTGAGGAGGCGCATGGCCCAGAGCGGGTTCAGCCCGGAAGTTTGCCAGTGGCCGGTGTCCGCGCAGGCACCGATGCGCTCGTCGCGGCCCTTGGTCAGTTCGAGGATGAAATAGGGATCCCACATCCGGTAGGTCGGCTTGTTCGGTTGCCGGGGGTGATCGTGAAAACCGACCTTGATATCATATTCCTTCACCATTTTCTCGATCGTATCGATGGCCTCGAACGACTCGGTGGTCACCGCGCGGATGTCCATCTTCTTGGCGAAATCGAAAACCTGCCGCGCGCCGGCTTCCTCGGTTGGGATACCGACCACGCCGTAATTCACGGCCTTGATCTTATGCTCCCCGAGCTTCGCTTTGACCTTGGCGATGACTTCGTCGGACGCATTGTGATCCCATTTCACGTTCGGCTCTTCCTTGCTCAGCCGCTGGCCGGGATAGAACTCAATGACCTTGGCCCCCGAGGCTGCGGTTTTCTCGATCGCCTCAAAGACGGTGAAGCGGTTGAAGGTGTAAGCCTGACAGCCGATGGCGAAGCCGTTGGTCTTGTATTCGTCGGGAATCGGCGCGGCGTGGGCGAGGCTGACGAGCGCGGCAGCGGCGAGGGCGAGGAGTTGCAGGAGTTTGGTCATGGTGGAAAAGGTGCGGAAAGTTCCCGGCGTGTGGGAAGCACGAATATTGGTGATCGGTGATTATTGGGCGGTGAATGGGTGCAAGCGCACCGCCATTCACCGATCACGACTTCACCCCTTCACGACCGCGTCGCGCGTGAGCTGGCCGTTCACGATGCGCATGAGGCCGCGCGGATTGGCGTCCAGCAGCTCGGGCGGGAGTGCGGAGGCGGGGAGATTTTGCAGACAAACCGGGCGCGCGAACCGCTGGATGGCGGCGGTGCCGACGCTCGTGAAACGCTCGTCGGTGGTGGCCGGATACGGGCCGCCGTGGTGCATGGCGGGCGAGACTTCCACGCCGGTGGGGAAGCCGTTCACGACGATGCGCCCGGCGCGGCGCTGGAGCACGGCGAGGAGTTCGCCGGCCTCCGCGAGGTCGGCGGCGGTGCCGTGGATGGTGGCGGTCAGCTGGCCTTCGAGGCGCTGCGCGAGGCGCACGAGACCCGGGAGACCCGGCGCGTCCACGAGCAGCGTGTAGGGGCCAAAGACTTCCTCGTGCAGCACGGGCTGGCGCAGAAAATTCTCCGCATCCGTGGCGAAGACGACCGGCTCGCCGTGAGTTTGCGTGGCGTCCGGCGCGGTGTCGCTGACGCCCAGGGCGATCACGCCGGGGACGCGCTCCATCGTTTCCAGCCCGGCGTGAAACGCGCGGCAGATCCCCGAGGTGAGCATTGTGCCGGGCGCGGCGGCGCGCATCGCGGCGGCAAAGGATTCGGCGAAACTTTCAAACTCCCCGCCGCCGATGCCGAAGACCAGCCCCGGCTTCGTGCAGAACTGGCCGACGCCCATCGTGACGGAAGTTTTCAATCCCTCGACGATCTGCGCCGTGCGCTCGCGTAGCGCGCCGGGCAGGAGGAAGACGGGATTCAGGCTGCTCATTTCCGCAAAGACCGGGATCGGATCGGGCCGCGCTGCCGCCGCGTCGAAGAGCGCGCGTCCCGCCGTGCGGGAGCCGGTGAAGCCCGCCGCGCGCGTCAGTGGATGCCGCACCAGCGCCGTGCCCATCTCCGCCCCGCTGCCGTGCAGCATGGCGAAAACTCCCGGCGGCAGGCCGCACGCCGCGACCGCGCGCACCACTGCGCCCGCAACCATCTCCGACGTGCCGGGATGCGCACGATGCGCTTTCACGATCACCGGATTGCCCGCCGCCAGCGCGCTCGCCGTGTCGCCCCCAGCCACCGAGAACGCCAGCGGAAAATTGCTCGAACCAAAGACTGCCACCGGTCCCAGCGGCACGAGTATCCGGCGCAGATCGGGTCGCGGCACCGGCTGCCGATCGGGCAGCGCCGTATCGATCCGCGCATCGCACCACGAGCCCTCGCGCACGAGCGCGGCGAACAGCCCGAGCTGCCCCACGGTGCGCCCGCGCTCTCCGGTCAGCCGCGCCAGCGGCAGGCCGGTTTCCAGATGCGCGCGCTCCAGCAGCGCGTCGCCCAGCGCCATGATTTCCGCGCCGATCTTTTCCAGCAAAGCCGCGCGCGCCTCCGCCGACGCCCGGCCGAAAACCGCGAACGCCTCCTCCGCCAGCACCAGCGCGCGATCCACCTCGGCCTCGCCCACTTCGTGAAAGGCCGGTTCGAGCCGGTCGCCCGAGAGCGGACTGACGGCGTGAAAGGTGCGGGAGCTGTCCGCCAGCGGGGCGCCGGCGATGAGGGATTTTCCGTGGAGTTTCATTTTGGCAATAGAGTTGGCCGGCAGATTCACCTTCCGGACCCTTGAGAGTCAACCCGAGCCTCGAAGCATGTTGCTTGTGCGTCTGGAGAATTGGGGCTGTCTTTCGTGCTCATCGCCGGTGGCTCATCGCCGGCGCGGGTAGACGTTTTTACGTTTTCGCCGAGGGCGGACACCTCCATCCACAACAAGACGCCGCCGCCGACCCACTTCGGCACGGCGGTGACGTTCACGAGCGGGACGGCGGCGGGACCTTTCAGCGGAGTCGGAGGAAAGGCCGCGGTCGCTCCGGCGGTAGCATCGCCCGCCGAGGCTGTGCCGGAGCCGGTCTGCGTGGCCTCGTCCATCGCCCCGGCGGCACCGGGCGGAGCGGATTTTGCGCCGGCGGAGTCCGGCATCAGGATCAGATGGACGGCCCTTCCCGGACGGAGCTACGCCGTACAGACCAGTGCCGACCTCGTGACTTGGAGCCTTCCAATTTCCGTCGGGCAAATGGGGCAATGGACGGACACGGACCTCGTCGGCGTGGGTGCGCGATTCTACCGCGTTCGGGAAAGTTGAGGCCCGCATTCGGGCGAAACTTCCCGCTTTGCCCTTCCGCCCAGACGCGGCATCTTCCCCGCCCATGTCTTGGATCAACAAGCTGCTGCAAACCTTTTTCAACTTCCGCGAGAAGTCCGACGGCGATGTCGTGAAGCCGTTCCTCGACCACATGGAGGATCTGCGCTGGACGCTGCTGAAGATGCTCATCGCGCTGGTCGTCGGGATGGCGGCCTCTTTCTATTTCGTCGTGGACCTGATGCGGCTGCTGAAACAGCCGCTCGTGGCGATTGATCCGTTGATCGCCGAAAACATGGTCACCACGCGCATCGTGGATGTCTTCGTCATCCGGCTCGAACTGGCGTTTTTCGCAGGCATCGTGCTTTCGCTCCCGCTGCTCATCTACTTCCTGGCTTCGTTCGTCCTGCCCGCACTGACCCGGCAGGAGAAAAAATACCTCTTTCCCGGCATCCTGGTCAGCACGGTGCTCTTCCTCATCGGCGTGCTGGCCTCGTACTATTGGCTCCTGCCGCATACGCTGCGTTTCTTTTACGACCTCGCCGTGCAGAGCGGCGTGAAGATGCTGTGGACGTGGCGCGACTATCTTTCCTTTTGTTCGTGGCTGACGATCGGTGCCGGGCTGCTCTGCCAATTGCCGGTGGTGATGATCGCCTTGGCCATGCTGGGAATGGTGAATTTCAACCTGCTGTCGAAAACCCGGTCCTACGCGATCACGGCCATCCTGATCCTGTGCGCCATCATTGCGCCGTCTCCCGACCCGATGATGCTCATCACCCTCGCCGTGCCCACCATTGCGCTCTACGAGGGTTGCATCTGGATCGTATGGCTCATCGACCGGCGGAAGCAGAAGGCGCAGAGCGTCGTGAAGTATTGAGCGAGCGCGCCGGCGCGACGCGGTAGCTGCCGTCGGGCGCGATGGTGAAAGCGGGGATGCGGCGGTCGCGCTCGAAGGCGTCGAAGCCGGGCTGCAATTGCGCCCAGAAACGGGCGAGCGCGGGGGCGGCGGCGGTGTGCTCGGTGGCGAAGGCGTCCCACTCCGGGCCTTGCATGCGGGCGGGGAAAACGTGGACGGCGATGCGCGCCTGGCCGCGGGCGCGGGTGTCGAGCGCGGCGAGGTAGAGTTGCTCGATGGCGTCGTCGCCGAGCGGCGCGCAGCCGACGGTCACGTCCTTGCCGTGGATGAAAATGTCGCCACCCGGATCGGGGCCGGTGGCGAGGGTGCGGTCGGCGGCGTTGGGGTAGTTCAGGCCGAGCGAGAGGTGAAAGAGACTCGCCGGATTGAAGCGGTCGATTTCGTAAAATCCCTCAGGAACCCGCCGGTCCCCCTGCCTTCGTTTCGGGCCGGGGCCGCCGGATGAGGCGAGAATGGGGAAGCTGGTCACGAGCACAAAGCGTCCGCGGTTTTCACGCGCCCACAGTTCGAGCACCGCCTCGCGTTTCAACCAGCGCAGAAAAATCTCCCGGGCCGGATACGTCAGGCCGGCTTCCCGGAATTTCTGTTCGATGATCTTTCCGTGGCGTGCGCGCGCGCCGACCACGCGACCTTTTTCGTCACCGGCGGCACCCGCGGTCAGGTCGGTGGCGATGGAACCGAGCAGGAGGAGGCCAAAGATTTTTCCCATGGCGCGAATCTTCGATGGCTCCGCGGGCCGCATCCAGCCAAGATTCCGCCCATGCACTACCGCCGCTTTGGCCGCACCGGACTCCAGATGCCCGTCTTTTCCTGCGGCGGCATGCGCTTTCAGCACAAGTGGGACGACGTGCCGCCGAAAGAGGTGCCGGAGGACGGCCAGCGCAACCTCGAAGCGACGATCCTGCGGGCGCTGGAACTCGGCATCAACCACCTCGAAACCGCGCGCGGCTACGGCAGCTCGGAGATGCAGCTCGGGTGGATTTTGCCGAAACTGCCGCGGGAAAAAATGATCGTGCAGACGAAGGTCGCGCCGACGGCGAAGGCGCGGGAGTTTCTGGAAACCTTCGAGACTTCAATGCGCTACCTGAAGCTCGACCACGTCGATCTGCTTTCAATCCACGGGATCAACAACGCCGAGTTGCTCGACTGGACGCTGCGCCCCGGCGGCTGCCTCGACGCCGCGCGCCAGCTCCAGCGCGAAGGGCGCTGCCGCCACCTCGGCTTCAGCACGCACGCCACCACGGACGTGATCCTCGAGACGATCGCGAGCGACGCTTTCGACTACGTGAACCTGCACTGGTATTTCGTGAACGATTTCAACTGGCCCGCAGTCGAGGCCGCCGCCGCGCGGGACATGGGCGTTTTCATCATCAGCCCCACGGACAAAGGCGGGATGCTCCAGCAGCCGGTGGAGAAAATGCGCGGGCTGTGCGCGCCGTTGTCGCCGATGCAGTTCAACGATCTCTACTGCCTCGCGCGCCCGCAGGTCCACACGCTGAGCGTCGGCGCGGCGCGGCCTTCGGACTTCGATGAACACGTTGCGGCGCTGGCAGATTTCGACCGCGCGGGTGAAGTCGTCGCGCCCATCGAAGCGCGATTGCGCGCCGAGATGGACGCGGCGTTCGGCGGCGACTGGTGGGCGGGCCTCGGGCGTCTGCCGAATTACGTGGACGTGCCCGGCGAGGTGAATCTCCAGGAAATCCTGCGCCTCTGGAGCTTCGCCAAAGCGCTCGATCTCACCGACTGGGCGAAGATGCGCTACAACCTGATGGGCAATGCCGGGCACTGGTTCCCCGGCGGAAATGCCGCGCAGTTCGACGCCGAGAAAATCCGCGCCGCACTCGCGGGGAACCCTTTTGCCGAACGCATCCCGGGCATCCTCGCCGAAGCCCACGCGATGCTCCACGGCGCGGAGCAGAAGCGGCTGAGCGAGAGTGAGTGAGGGTGGGAGGCTAGCGCGGCGCGGATGCAAACCGGCTTGCGCTTGAGCCCGAAGGCCCTGCCACCGATTGAGCTGAAGCTCAGGCTACTTTGTTGCGCGTCGCTCCGGATTCTGGGTGGAGCACTCGACCCGAGTGCGGTCTTCGGCGACCCGCCGAGGACGCCGGAGTGCGCGTCGCTTCAGGCGCAGTTGGGAAAATTGACAGCCGGGCGCACACCGGCTTGGCGGCGCGTCGCCGCCCAGGGCACTCGGGTCGAGTGCTCCACCCGGAGTCCGCGGCGGCGCGGGAAAAAACAGCTTGGACTTCAGTCCAAAGTGCCCGCCCTTTTGGACTAAAGCCCAAGCTACTTTCCGCTAAACGTGGATCGCGTGGCCCGCGGCGATTTCCACGGCTTCACGGACGCCTTCGCTGAGCGTCGGGTGCGCGTGGATGGTGCTTTCGATTTCCTCCCAAGTCGCCTCCAGCGTCATGGCGAGACCGAGTTCCGCGATCATCTCCGTGGCCTCCGGGCCGATGATGTGCGCGCCGAGGACTTCGCCATGCGGTTCGCCGATCAGCACTTTGACGAAACCTTCGCTCTCGCCAATGGCGCGGGCTTTGCCGCTGGCCATGAAGGGGAACTTGCCGACCTTGAACTTGAGGCCCTTTTCCTTCGCCGCGCGCTCGGTGAGACCCACGCTGGCGACCTGCGGATGGCAGTAGGTGCAGCCGGGGAAGATGGTCACTTTCTTCGGTTTGAAACCCGGGACGAACATGCCCTCGATGGCCTGGATGGCCTCGTAGCTGGCCACGTGCGCGAGCCACGGCGGCCCGATGATGTCGCCCGCCGCGTAGAGTCCGCGCACGGTCGTCTCGTAGCGGTCGTTCGTCTGGATGTAGCCGCGGTCGGTGAGGCCGATTTTCAAACTCCCTCCGGGCAGCAGCGGAGAGACGCCGATGGCCACGAGGCACACGTCGGCTTCGAGTACTTTCTCCGTGCCCTTGGGATCGGCGACGGTGATTTTCACGCCTTTGTCGCCGGCCTCGGTCTTGACCGTCTTGTGGCCGAGCAGTGCGGTGATGCCCTGCTTGGCGAACGACTTTTCCAGCACCTGTGAAACCTCGGTGTCCTCGACCGGCAGCAGGTTCGGCAGCATCTCGACGACCGTCACTTTCGTGCCGAAGGCGTTGAAGAAATACGCGAACTCCACCCCGATCGCGCCCGCGCCAATGATGATGATGCTCTTTGGCTGCAGCGGCATCGCGAGCGCTTCCTTCGAACCGATGACGGTCGTGCCGTTGAACGGCAGGCCGGGCATGGGGCGCGACACGCAACCGGTGCCGATGAGGATCTTCGCCGCGGTGTGCGTCTCCACTTTCCCGTCGGCGAGCGTGACCTTCACCTCGCCGGCCTTGTCGAGCGAGGCCTCGCCTTTGATCGAGTCGATCTTGTTCTTTTTGAAAAGGAAATCGACGCCCGCTGCGCCTTTGTCCGAGACGACGCGCGAGCGTTTGATGATCGCGGACCAGTCGTAGCTCAGCCCCTCGATTTTGAAGCCAAACTCCGCCGCGCGGTGCGTCATGGCGTGGTACATCTCGGCGTTCTTGAGCAGCGCTTTCGTCGGGATGCAGCCCCAGTTGTTGCAGGTTCCGCCGCCGCGCTCCTTCTCGACGCAGGCCACCTTTTTACCGAGCTGCGCCGCTTTGATTGCCGCGACATAGCCGGCGGGGCCGGCACCGATGACGATGAGATCGTAGTTAGCCATGTTGGAAGAAAATCTGGAGTTGTTGGTTGAGTGGCCGAGCCGCTGCTCGGAAAAGGCGGACGGAAGATGCGGGCGGACCGCGGACCGCGTCAAAAGATTTCCGTGCCGCGGGTTCTCGGCCCGCGAGGGTGATCGGGCGGTGCGCCGGTTCTTACGTCGCGGGTTTCCCGATCAGGTCGTAAACCTGCGTGCCGGTGATCTCGACATTGATGAACTGGCCGACGGGCGCGGGGCTGGTGAGCAGGATGCGGCCGTCGATGTCGGGAGCATCGGCGGCGGCGCGGGCGATGAGCGGCTGGTCCACGAGGGCGCGGAGGGTGCGTCCGACTTGGGCTTCGCTGATCTCGCGGGCGATACGCTGCTGGAGTTTCATGGCCTTTTTGTAGCGGGCGGCTTTGACCTTCTGCGGGAGTTGGCCCTCCATTTTCGCGGCGCGCGAGCCTTCCTCCTGCGAGTAGCAGAAGACGCCGAGCCGCTCGAAGCGGGTGCGGCGGATGAAGTCGAGGAGGTATTCGAACTCCTCCTCGGTCTCGCCGGGAAAGCCGACAATGAAGGTGGTGCGAATCGCAATGCCGGGGATGCCGGCGCGGATGCGGGCGAGGAGCGTCTCGATGTGTTCGCTGGTGGTCTCGCGGCGCATGAGCTGGAGCATGCGCGGGTGGATGTGCTGGAGCGGGATGTCGATGTAGCGGCAGACGTGGCGCGAGGCGGCGATGGCGGTGATGAGTTCGTCGCTCCAGTGCGCGGGGTGGGTGTAGAGCAGGCGCAGCCAGAATTCGCCGTCGATCTTGTCCAGTTCCTGGATCAAGCGGGTGAGCGTGGGGCCTTTGGTGGAGTCGACCTGCTGGCGCGGGCCGGCCTTTTCCTCCCACAGATCCATGCCGAAATACGTCGTGTCCTGACTGATGAGGTTGATCTCTTTCACGCCCTCGGCGACGAGCGCACGGACTTCCGCGACGACGCTCTCGATGGTGCGCGAGCGGTGTTTGCCGCGCATCTGCGGGATGACGCAAAAGCTGCACGGATGGTTGCAGCCTTCGGCGATCTTCGTGAAAGCGGTGTGCGCTGGGGTGAGGCGGAAGCGCGGGGTGTCGAAATCGGGGATGTAAACCGGTTTGCGCGTGACGAGGTTCAGCGGCTCCCACGCGGCGTCGGTGAGGGATTGGTGATCGGTGACGGGTGATGAGTGGGCGGGCCGCGCGAAGACTTGTTCGATGATGTTCGCGGCGTCAGCGACCTGGTCGAGGCCGATGAAGGCATCCACTTCGGGCATCTCGGCGGCGAGGTCTTTGGCAAAGCGCTGGGCCATGCAGCCGGAGACGATGAGTTTCTGGCCGGCGCGCCTTTTCAGGCCGCGCGCCTGGTGCGCTTCGAGGATGGCTTCGATGCTCTCCTCTTTCGCGGAGTCGATGAAAGCGCACGTATTCACGATGAGCACGTCGGCCTCGTCGGCGTCGCTGGTGATCTCCATGCCGCGGGCGAGGACGCCGCCGAGCATAAGTTCGGCATCGACGAGATTTTTCGCGCAGCCGAGGGAGATCATGCCGACTTTTTTTACGGCGGGAGGTGGGAGAGTTTTCGCGGACATGGGTACAGAGGAAAGGTGATCGGTGAGAGGTGAAGAGTGAGAGGAGTCCGGAGCGTGTGCTGGTGCAACCAAGCACGCTGAATCATTGAATCGCCACGCCGGGCGCCTGGTGCGCGATGGGGAGACCGTTCTTCGTGATTTGCACGGCGCTCGGGTCGCGGGCCTCGATGAAAAAGCGGGTGCCGCGGAGTTTCAGCGGACTCACGCCGGGATACAGGTAGTCCTCGAAAAAAGGTGGAGCCTTCGGGTCGTCCTTGCGCACCGTGATCCAGGTTTTGGTCACGGAGGCCACGAGGATTTCATTCGGGCCGGCGCGCCTGGCGGCCACTTCGGGGGAGTCGGCCACGGGCAACGGGGTCACGCGGTCGTGGTCCAGCGGGTTGCCGGTGACGGTGCCTCGGAGCACGGCGCGGTCGTCGGCCTGCTGGGGTAACGGCGGGCGCGGTTCGGAAAGCGCGGGGAGGGGATCGAGAGAGAGCGTGGCCGGGGCGCCGAGATCCTCGGGCACGACGGGGAGCACGGGAATGGGTACCGCGGCAGCGGTCACCGGTGCGGTCGTGGATTCGCCGAAAATGCGGCGCGCATTCTCTTTGATCCAGAAGCCCATGAACGCGATGAGAGCGAGCGCGCCGCCGGTGGCGATGGGCAGGAAGGAAGGCTTGCGGCGCTCGCGATAGAGCGGGGTGGAAGCGGCGACGGGCTCGGGGTCGTGCTTGAGATATTCGTAATCGGCGACGCCGATCGGCATGGAGCTGTCGAAGGTGCAGAGAAAGTCGCCGACATCGACGCCGAGGTAGCGGGCGTAGTTTTTGATGAAACCTTTCGCGTAGGCGTTGCTCGGGAAGGAGGAGTAGTCGTCGTTTTCGATCGCGTAAATTTTGTCGGGGCGCATTTTGGTTTCATGCGCCGCTTCTTCGAGCGAAAGGCCGCGTTTGGTGCGCGCCTGAGCGAGTTTTTGGCCTACGGGATATGACATGGCAGAGTGGTCGTTGCGAAGCGGGTGAATAGCACGGATCGGACCCGCGCGACAGCCGCGCTTTCCGGGAAAGTTTGTCGTGCGCCAGACGGCTGCGCCGGTCCGAGCGGGGTGGTCACTCGATGGCGTCGAGGTCGACGAGGATGTCGCGTGGTTTGGCTCCTTCGCCAGGGCCGACGTAGCCGCGCTGTTCGAGGATATCGAGGATGCGCGCGGCCCGCGTGTAACCGAGGCGGAGGCGGCGTTGGAAAAGTGAGGTGCTGGCTTTTTTCTCCTGCTGCATGACCTCGATGCACTTGTCCACGAGGTCCTCGTCCTCTTCGCTGACCGCCTCGCCCTCGCCGCCTTCGCCATCGGATTCGAGGCGCTTCTGGATGGAGGTTTCAAACGCCGGCCCACTCTGCGCGGAGGCGTGATCGACGACTTTGCGAATCTCCTCGTCGGTGACATACACGCCCTGCGCGCGGATCATCCGCGAGGTGCCGGGCGGGCGGTACATCATGTCGCCCTGGCCGAGCAGACGCTCGGCACCATTCTCATCCAGGATGACTCGCGAATCGAGGCCCGAAGCCACCTGGAAGGCGATGCGGCAGGGGACGTTAGCCTTGATCACGCCGGTGATGACGTCGGCGCGCGGGGTCTGCGTGGCGATGATCATGTGGATGCCGGCGGCGCGCGCTTTTTGCGTGATGCGGGCGATGGCGCTCTCGACGTCGGCGGGCGCGGTCTGCATGAGGTCGGCCAGCTCGTCCACGATGATGACGATGAAGGGCATGCGATCCGGGATGATGAGGTCGTGGTCGCGGATGTTTTTGACGGTCGTCATCTTCTCGATCCGCTCCTGGCTGGTCAGCGTTTCGGGATCGACGGGTGGGTCTTCGACAAAAGGCGCGGCGTCGAGCGGCAACTCGGCCTCTTTGGCGGCGGCGAGGGCGTCGAGTTCGGCCTGCGTTTTCGGCAGCGGGCGTTCGTTGAAAGTGGCGATGTTGCGCACGCCGGTCTTGGCGAAAATGGCGTAGCGTTTTTCCATTTCGTCGATCGCCCAGCGCAGGGCGAGGAGCACCTTTTTCGGATCGGTGACCACGGGCACGATGAGGTGCGGCAGGGTGTTGTAGATCTGCATCTCGACGACCTTCGGGTCGATCATGATGAAGCGCAGATCCTCGGGCGTGAAGCGGTAGAGGATGGAGGCGATGATCGAGTTGATGCAGACGCTTTTGCCCGAGCCGGTGGTGCCGGCGACGAGCCCGTGTGGCATGGCGGCGAGGTCGGCGATGATCGTCTTGCCGTAAACGTCCTTGCCGAGCGCGATGGGGATGCGCGCCGTGGCGTTTTGGAAATCGTCGCTTTCGAGCAGCTCGCGGAGCGTCACCTTTTGCTTTTTGGAATTCGCGATCTCGATGCCCACGGTGTCTTTGCCGGGGATGGGCGCGAGGATATTGATCCGCTCGGCGCAGGTGGCGCGGGCGATGTCGCGTTCGAGCGCGGTGATCTTGTCCACGCGCACGCCATTGGCGGGGTAAACCTCGTAGCGCGTGATCGTGGGGCCGCGCGTGATGTCGCCGGGCGAAACGGAAATGCCGAATTCCGCGAGCGTGTTGATGATCGTCTGGCGGATGCCCGCGAGTTCGTTCGGGTCGGCGATCTCGTGCGCGGCGCGATCGACAGGGTCGAGCAGGTCGAACGAGGGCAGGTCGTAGTTTTCGCACGAGACGGAGGAGAGCGGCTCGAATTTGTCCTTCTTCGACTTTTCGCGCTTGGGCGGCGGCGGCAGCGAGCTGTCGATGATTTGAGGCACGGGCCGCACGACCTCCTCCTCTGCCAGGAGCGGGAGCGTCTGCTGCTCGGCGAGCGCGGGCTCAGCCGCGGACGGTGTCGCCGGGCTGCGTTTGGCGAGCGACTTCTCCAGCTTCCGGCGCTCGCGGTCGCGCCGCTCCTCCTCGACTTTCAGCCGGTCGGCCAGGGCGACTTCCGCTTTCTGGCGAGCCGCCCATTTTTTCCGCAAACGGCCCGGCAGCGCGATCATCTCGTGCAACGCCGCGACTGGATGCACGCCGATGAGCAGGACGAGACTGGCCGCGTAAACGAGCAGGAAAATGATCGTCGAACCGATCGCGCCGAACAGTTTCCCGAAAATGTGGAGGCCGATGGCCTGGCCGACCCAGCCGCCCTGGCCGGCGATGTTCAGTCGCGTCATGTCGAGCATTCCCCACCGCTGGGCGAGGCAGGCGCCGGAGACGATCAGGCCGATGCTCCACAGCGCGCGCTTGGTCAGCCGCAGCCCGGGGTTCATCAAAGCAAAGCTGCCGTAACCGAGGAGCAGCGCCGGCAGGAGATACGCGGACGCGCCGAGCAGGGCGTAAGCGCAGCAGGCCACCATTGCGCCGATTTTCCCGATGAAATTCAGCGCCGGCCCGTGCGTGGCGGCCGTGGTGCTGAGCGGAAACCAGCTCGGGACATCCGTCGGCGTGTAGGAAATGAGCGCGAGGAAAAGCAGCGTGCCCGCGCCGAGCAGAACGAGGCTCAGGATTTCGTGAAAGGAGTGGGTGGGTTGGGCTTGGGCGCGAGCCATGAGGCGGGAGAGTAGCGGGAAGGCGGGGAGGTTCAATACGGAACCCGGGGGGAATAATGTTTGACGGGCTCCGCGGCCGGGGGGTGGGGGACGCGCTGTGAAAACGGCCCGCCCGATACCTAGTTTGTGCGCAGCCCTCCTCGCCCTCCTCACGCCGGCCAGTGCCGCTCCCGCCGACGGCGACGTGTCGCGGGTCGAGCAGTCGAGGCGCCGGCAAGTGGGGCCGGACCGCGAGGGGCAGAGCCGCCACGAACCGCTCGTGCCGTGGGGTCAGACGCCGACCAGTCCCGGCGCTGAGGATCTCGGGGAGCAGGTCATTCTCAAGCGCCAGGTGAAGGCGACGCCCTTCAGGCCCCGCTCAACGCCAGCACCGGCGCGAATGGCGCCGGGACCACGTAGGGCGGTCGCGGCGGCGCGGTGCAGTTCACTTCCGCCAACGGCGAGATCGCCATCAATTCCACGCTGAAAGTTTCCGAAAGTGCCACCGCTGGCGGCAAGGTGAGCGCGGCCGGCGGCACCAGCGGCCTCACGAGCAACAAAACCACCGGCACGGTGACGCTCCGCTCGGCGGGTGGCGCCATCCTGGTCAATGGCGGGCGCCTGACCGCGGATCGCGGAACCATCGACGTGCGCAATCCGGGCGCGGCGGGCCTCGTGCAGCTCAATGCCGCGCTGCTCGCGGCGGATGTCATCAAAGCGGGTGCGCTGGGCACCGACGGGCAATGTGAACATCAGCGGCAACCCTATCCACATCGCCGGCCAGACCGTGCAAATCGACGCCGCCACCCAGGTGCAGAACAGCGGCCCGACGAACGTGCATACCGACAACGTCCAATTTGGCGTGGGCGCGGGCGGAGGAAAATTCCAGAATTCCGTCACGACCGGACCCCTTTCCGGCGCGCCGCCGTTTTAGGAGTTTTTTTCCACGCGGAGACGGCTGCGCGGGTCGCGTTGACGATTTTTTCCGTGCATCGCTTGACCGCCCCGGGCGGACCGCTAGTCTCGCGCCTCGCCCGACCGGCGACCCACGTGAAGCACCACAAACCTACCCACGAGTGCGGCGTTTTTGCCGTTTTTGGACATCCCAACGCCGCCGTCCTGACCTACTACGGACTCTTTGCCCTCCAGCATCGCGGGCAGGAGAGCGCCGGCATCGTCACGGCCGATGGGCCGAATACGCCGTTCAATCGCCACGTGGCCATGGGTCTGGTTTCGCAGGTCTTCAACCCGCCGGATTTGGAGCGGCTGAAAGGCACGCGCGCCATCGGCCATGTGCGCTACTCCACGACTGGATCGAGCAATTTGACCAATGCCCAGCCGCTCATGGTGGACTGCGCCCGCGGGCAACTCGCCATCGGGCACAACGGCAACCTCGTGAACGCCGCCGTGCTGCGCGACGAATTGGAACAGCAGGGCTCCATTTTCCAGACGACCGTGGACAGCGAGATCATCCTGCATCTGCTCGCCCAGCCGCGCGACAGCAACGGCGTGCTCGCGGCGCTGCGGAAAATCCAGGGTGCCTTTTCGCTCGTGATGATGGGCGAGCAGCAGATCATCGGCGTGCGCGATCCGTTCGGTTTCCGCCCGCTCTCGCTCGGCATGCTGGAGGGCGCCTACGTGCTTTCGTCGGAAACCTGCGCGTTCGATCTCATCCACGCGGAATTCATCCGCGACATCGAGCCGGGCGAGGTGGTCATCATCGACAAAAACGGCATCCGTTCCGAGTTTCCCTTCAAGGCGGAAAAGCGCGCGTTCTGCATGTTCGAGTACGTGTATTTCGCGCGGCCGGATTCCATCATCAATGACATCAACGTCGCCCGCGTCCGCACCGCCATGGGCCGGGAACTCGCGCGCCTCCACCCCGTCGAGGCCGACCTCGTCGTCCCCGTCCCCGACTCCGGCAACTACGCCGCGCTCGGTTTCGCCGAGGAACTCGGCATCCCCTACAACCACGCCTTTGTCCGCAACCACTACATCGGGCGGACCTTTCTCCAGCCCACCCAGTTCATCCGCGACTTCAATGTCCGCGTGAAGCTCAACCTCATCAAAGAAGCCGTCGCCGGAAAGCGCGTCGTCGTCGTGGACGACTCCATCGTCCGCGGCACCACCGCCCGCGCCCGCGTGGTGAACCTGCGCGAGGCCGGCGCGAAGGAGGTCCACATGCGCATTTCCTGCCCGCCGCACAAGCACGCCTGCCACTACGGTATCGATTTTCCCGACCCGGAAAAGCTGCTCGCCAACCAATGCACGCTGGAGCAAATCCGCGACTACCTCGGCGCGGACAGCATCGGCTATCTGGACGTGGACGGCATGGTCCGCGCCACCGGGCAGGAGGAGAAAAACTTCTGCCTCGCGTGTTTCAACGCCGACTACCCCGTGCCCGTCGATCCCACGCTCGACAAATTCATCATGGAGCGCCGCCAGGGCCGCAAAGACTTGCTCGGAGACGACGACCAGCCGGAGCTTTTCGACAAGGTTTTTTAGCCCGGATATTTTCCAGCTTGCAGGAGACGCGGCACCGCTCACTCCGGGGAGCACACGCGTCCCGCGTGTTGGTTTTGGCGTCCCGCCAAAACGCACTTCACTCCGCCTCGCCCAGCGGGATCATCGTCTCCCAGAGCTGCGGCGCTGACGGAGAGTTCGTCGCGGCGGGACGGCGCTCCCCAAGCGCTGCGCTAACTTTGGGAGCGAGGAAAAGCAAAAGAGACAGACACTTTATTCGCGGCTTTTAGGGCTGGCATTTCGGGCAGGGGCGTTTGCCCGCTTGGATGGTTTCCTCGCGGCTGGCGTAGGAGACGAGGTTCGCTTCCATGATGGCGGCGAGTGCGGAGCAACTGGCTTTGTGGAAAACGGGCGAGCGTGTGGAGCCGGCCAAAGCGGCTGTGGCGGCGGGCGGGGCCACGGGCGGGGCGGGGGCCGCGGGGGACGGGGCGGGCTTGGAGCCGGGCGGCGGGCTGGCGAAGGGCGCAGCCCAGGGAACGGAGGCCGGATCAAGGAGCCCTGAGGCCACGAAACGCCGGGCCATCAATTGCGTCCTTGGTTGCAGTTTGTCGGATTTGTTCCGGTTCATTTGCGTGGGCATGAGTTCGAGATTGGCGAGGACGTTGTCGAGTTCTGGCACCGCCGCGCGGGGCACGACGTGATCGATCCCCATTTCATCGCCGAGAAAGGGCCCTTTTCGAATGGTCGGGGCACCGCCGCGGCGCATCTCCGCCATGCCCTCCGGGTTGTCGAGGCCGGCGAGGAGAGCCCGCTGCAGGTTGCGCATGATGGTGAGCTTGGTTTCGTCGCCTTGGGGTGTGCCTTTCCATCCGAAGCGGGCAAGGGCCGCGTCGATGACGGCTTCGGGGCTTCCTCCCGCTTTCTTCACCGCGAGCAGCCAGTAGATGATCTTTTGCACGCGCTGGTTGGAACCCCGCACGCCGAGCGTGGCCAGCTTCGCGGGATCGGCCAGGCTGGCGATAGCGTCGACGGCCTCGGCCTCCCACGCGCGGAGAGCGGGCACGGCGACCGGGGCGCGGCGATCCTCGGAGCGGGACTGGACCGGCGAAAAGACGGCCAGCGCCAAGGCGATGAGCCAAACGGAGAAGAGCCGGTGCCGGCGGAAATACCACATGCTGAAAGCCAACCCGAAAATCTCCCGCACGGCAAGAATGTGGCTACTTCGCCGTCGGCGCGGGGCTGGAACACACGGAAAGGATAGCCCCCGTTCTCAAGCAGAGGGTCAGGGAACGGAGTGGTGAGGGGGAAACTCCGTTTCGTGGCGGGGGGCGTCGGGGAGGGGATCGTGTGGAAGCGGGTCTTGACCCGGCGGGGTTCGCCGCTAGCCTCGCCACCCTTTTCATGGCTGCCCAAACGACCTCCGCAAACCGTCTCCCGAAATCGAAGAAGGCCTACGCTGCCGCAGGGGTGGATGTAGACCTCGGCAACCGCGTGAAGAGTGGGATTCATGCGCTGGTGAAGGGGACGCATGGGCCGGAGGTGCTGGGGAAGATCGGCGGTTTTGGCGGGTTGTTCCGGGCGAATTTCAAGGGAATGAAGGACCCGGTGCTGGTCTCCAGCGTGGACGGCGTGGGCACCAAGCTGAAGCTGGCCTTTGCCGCGAACAAGCACGACACGGTGGGCCAGTGTTTGGTGAACCATTGCATCAATGACATCGCCGTGGTCGGGGCGCGGCCGCTCTTTTTTCTGGATTACATCGGCGGCGAGCGGCTGGAGCCGGCGGTTTTCACGCAGCTCATCAAGGGCTTTGCCAAGGCCTGCAAGGAAGGCGGCTGCGCGCTGATCGGAGGCGAGACGGCGCAGATGCCGGGGATGTATCAGCGCGGGGAATACGACCTCGCGGGGACCATCGTCGGGGTGGTGGACCGGAAGCAGGCGCTCGACGGTTCGCGGATCAAAAAGGGCGACGTGATCCTTGGCCTCGCCTCGAACGGCCTCCATACGAATGGCTACTCGCTGGCGCGCAAAGTTCTTTTCGAGCAGATGGGACTGAAGCTTTCCAGCAAGCTGCCCGGCGTGGCGAAGACGCTGGGCGACGAACTGCTGCGCGTCCACCGGAACTACCAACCGCTGCTCGCGTCGCTGCCCGCGGGCATGGTGAAAGGCCTCGCGCACATCACCGGCGGCGGTTTGCTCGACAATCTGCCGCGCGTGCTGCCGCAGAAGCTGGATGCGGTGATCGACACGCACGCTTGGAAAGAGCCGGCGATTTTCCAGCACATCCGCGACGGAGGAAAGATCGACCGCACCGAGATGTATCAGGTTTTCAACATGGGCATCGGCATGGCCGTGGTAGTGGGGGCGGGGGATTGGGAAAAGGCGGCCAAGCTGACCAAGGGGCGCGTGATCGGGCACATTGAAAAGGGCAGCGGCGTGGTGCAGTTGGAGTTTTGAGGCGGGCGCGGGAGGGTGTGGAAAAAGCATCCGTTCCGCTCTGGATGACGCGTGGGGCTTGCTCCGCGGCCCAAGCGGACGTCCGAAATTTCCGTTGTCACCTTTGCCGTGCTCGGCTACATGCCTCCCAACCTATGAAGCGTCTCATTCTACCCTCCACCCTCGCCGCCACGCTCGCCCTGTTTAGTGCCTGCGAACCCACGCAGCGCCCGCAGCAAAGGAAGCCGAGTGGTTTTCACGAGACCCAGACTCTGTCGGAAAAGCCGAAGCACGATGATGGTGAAGAAAATCCTGAGCGGACGGATAAGCCTGAGCGGCCCGAGAAGCCGAAGCCCGACGAACCCAAGGTGGAAAATCCGGTCGGCGAACAGCCAAAGCAGGTCGGCGAGGTGCCATACGGCAAGGCGGTGCCCGGCAAGCCTGGCTTCGTCACCAGTCCGCACGGTGGGAGCGGTTACATCGATGCCCGCGGCTTTCCGCCCGGCACCGAGGTGAAGGATCCGTATTCCGGCAAGACTTTCCTCGTCCCGTAAAGCGCGACTTCCGCTGATTCTTTCAGCCCGGCCCGCAAGCCCTCGCGCCTGCGGGCCGGTTTTTTTTCCACCCGATGAACTCCCTCGCCATCCTCGGTCCCGGCCTGCTCGGCGGCTCCCTCGCGCTGGCCGCGCGGCGGCTGGGCGGGTCGCGCGTGGCGCTCTGGGCGCGGCGCGCGGAGGCGGTGGCGGAGATCGAGGCGATGGGGATCGCCGACGCGGTCTCGACGGATGTGCGCGCGATTGTGGCAGGTGTGGACTTGGTGATTCTGTGCGTGCCGGTCGGGGCCATGCCGGCGCTGGCGCGCGAAATTGCGGACGCGATTTCGCCGCAGACGATCGTCACAGATGTGGGCAGCGTGAAGGCGGCGGTGGTGGCGGAACTGGGGGAGATTTTCCGCGGGCGCGGGCGCTTTGTGGGGAGTCATCCGATGGCCGGCTCGGAGCAGACCGGCATCCGCGCGGCGCGGGCGGAGCTGTTTGAGGATGCGGCGTGCATCCTCACGCCGGATGGCGCGTCCGATCCCGCAGCGGTGGCGGAATTGCGCGCTTTTTGGCAGGAGGTCGGCTGCCGCGTCCTCGAGGTCGCGCCCGCCGAGCACGACGAAATCGTGGCGCTGGTCAGCC
>CAIQUL010000338.1 GCA_903874975.1 uncultured Chthoniobacter sp.
CCTCGAATCTCAACCATCAACTTCCGCGGATGCAGACACGATTCATTCGCGCTCGGTGATGCTTGGTTCGGAGCGGCTCGGGGTGGTGGCGAAGATGGATCTCGTGGAGGCGACGTTGAGCCGGGATGGCAGTGTCGCGGCGGTGCAGCCGGTGGATTACAAAGTGGGTGCGCCGCGCGAAGGTGCAGACGGGCTGGAGTTGTGGGATGCGGATAAGATGCAACTCGGGCTGCAATGCCTGGTGCTGCGGGACAATGGTTACGCCTGCGACACGGGGATCATTTACTACCGGAAGACGAAGCAGCGCGTGCCGCTGGAGCTGACGTCGGAGCTGGAGGCGTGGGTCATTTCCAAAATCGCCGAGGCGCGGGTCTGTGCGCAGGGGCCGATTCCGCCGCCGCTGGTCGATTCGCCGAAGTGTGCGCGGTGTTCGCTCGCGCCGGTGTGTCTGCCGGATGAGACGCGAATGCTTTCGATCCCGACGGTGGAAAACTATGCCACCGACGATGCGCGCGGCACGGCCAACCAATCACCAATCACCGATCACCATTCACCTTCCTCCTCGCCCCGCCGGCTGATCGCGCCGCGCGACGAGAAGCGGGCGCTTTATCTCAATACCCAGGGCTACCGCGTGGGCTGCAATGATGCGGTGCTGAAGGTGAAGGAAAAAGACCGGCTCGTGGAGGAGGTGCGGGTGATGGATGTCTGTCACGTCGCGCTCTTCGGCAATATCCAGATGTCCACGCAGGCGGTGCAACGGCTCTGCGACGAGGACATCCCGGTGACGTGGTTTTCCATGGGCGGCTGGTTTTACGGGATGACGCGCGGCCATTCGCTGAAGAATGTGCTGCTGCGGATCGAGCAATTCCGGCACGCGGCGGACCCGGCGAGCTGTCTGCGGCTGGCGCAGCAGTTCGTGCGCGGGAAGATTCACAATCATCGGGTGCTCTTCATGCGCAATCATGTGGAGCCGCCGGAGCGCACCAAGCTGCGGCTCGGCCAGGCGCGCGAGGATGCGCTGGCGACGCGCTCGCTGGAGGAGTTGCTCGGCACGGAAGGCGCGGCGGCAGCCGTGTATTTCGCGCAGTTCGGCGGGATGATTCGCGAGCAGGCGGACGATGATTTTCTCGAAGGTCTCGCTCCGCCCGAGGGAGTGGAGCTCGAAAAGAAGAGTCCGCTGACTTTCGATTTCACCACCCGCAATCGCCGTCCGCCCACCGACCCGGTGAACGCGCTGCTTTCGCTCGCCTACAGCCTGCTCGCCAAGGAATGCACGCTCGCGGCCTGCGCCGTCGGCCTCGATCCCTATGTGGGCTTTTACCATCAGCCGCGCCACGGCCGGCCCGCGCTGGCGCTGGATGTGATGGAGGAATTCCGGCCACTCATCGCGGAGTCGGCGGTGCTCACGGCGATCAATAATCGCTACGTCTCGACCGCAGATTTTGTCTCGGCGGGACGCGCGGTGAATCTCAACGTCGGTGGGCGGAAACAGTTCTTCCAATGCTTCGAGCAGCGGATGAACTCGCTGATCACGCATCCCGTTTTCGACTACAAAGTGAGCTATCGCCGCGCGCTGGAGCTGCAGTTTCGCATCCTCGCACGCGTGCTCACCGGCGAGATCCCGGAGTATGTGCCGTTCCTGACGCGGTGATCATCGAACCCGGACCCACGCCCTCCTTTTCCCAATGCGAAACACCTACCTCGTCTGCTACGACATCACCGAGGACAAGCGCCGCGACCGGGTCTTTAAGCTGTGCAAGAATCACGGCGAGCACCTGCAATTCTCGGTTTTCGAGTGTGACCTGAATGGGAGCGAGTTCGCCGGTTTGCAGCGGGAGCTGCTGAGCGTGATTTCGCAGGCGGAAGACCAAGTGCTATTTGTGAGTCTCGGTCCGTCGGAAGGGCGCGGTGACCGCGTCATCGCCGCGCTGGGGAAGCCCTATACGAAGCTGGACTCGCCATGTTACGTGGTGTGAATGGCCGGAGAGTTCCGGTCACCGGAGCGCTGATCTTTGATATTCCTAAATCGGATTTGCTGCACGTCGTGAAAGACGCGAGCGGTGGAATGCTGCCGGCGGACGGTGTGCCCGCTCGCGATCAAGTGCTGGCCGGCATTTGCGGTCGATTCCCACTGCGAGAGAGCGCTGATTCAAGCTCCAACAACCGCCACCATTCGCACGACTCGCAACGCCTTATCTTGCGCTCTCATAAAGAGCAGTTTACACAAGATGCAATTCCGCGCCCCCCGGGGCGCGGCCCCATTGAAGCATCGTATCGGCCCTCCCAAGAATGGGTGCGCGATGGCAATTCCGCGCCCCCCGGGGCGCGGCCCC
>CAIQUL010000339.1 GCA_903874975.1 uncultured Chthoniobacter sp.
CCACAGCTACACCGCCACGCAAAAAACCGTGGACGGACCGAGCAAGAAGGACTGGAAGGGCGGACGCTCGGCGGCGATCAACATCATTCCCTCGACGACTGGTGCGGCCAAGGCTGTGGGCCTCGCCATTCCCGAAGTTAAAGGCAAGCTCACCGGCATGTCCTTCCGCGTCCCGACGCCGACGGTTTCCGTCGTCGATCTCACCGTGAGGACCGTGAAGGAAACGAGCTACGCGGAGATTTGCGCGGCGCTGAAGATGGCGAGCGAGACCTATCTGGCGGGCATCCTCGGCTACACCGCCGACGAGGTGGTGAGCAGCGACTTCATCCACGACGCCCGATCGTCCATCTTCGACGCCGGCAGCGGCCTCGAGCTGAACAGCAAGTTTTTCAAACTCGTGAGCTGGTATGACAACGAGTGGGGCTACAGCAACCGCTGCGTGGACCTCGTGAAATACATCGTCAGCAAAGGCCTGTAAGCCGGCCTGTCTTTACCCAACCGCCCGTCGCCTTCACCGGTGGCGGGCGGTTTTTTTTGCGGCCCGCGCGTGCCGCGAGGTTTGCCGTGGCCTACGCCATGACGGCCTTCACCACTTTCCCATGCACGTCGGTGAGGCGGAAGTCGCGGCCGGCGTAGCGGAAGGTGAGCTTCTCGTGGTCGAGGCCGAGCAGGGCGAGGATGGTGGCGTGGAGGTCGTGGATGTGGACGGGGTTTTCCACGGCTTTGTAGCCGTAGTCGTCGGTCGCGCCGTAGCTGAGGCCGCCGCGGGTGCCGCCGCCGGCCATCCACATGGAGTAACCCTTGGCGTTGTGATCGCGCCCGTCGGGGTTGCGGCCATCGGGCGTGCGGCCAAACTCGCCGCCCCAGATGACCAGGGTGTCGTCGAGCAGACCGTGCGCTTGCAAGTCCGTGAGCAGCGCGGCGATGGGCTGGTCGGTGGCGGCGCAGTTTTCGCGGAGCTTGGCGGTGAGGTTGCGGTGCTGATCCCACCCGGCGTGGCAGACCTCGATGTAGCGCACGCCGGCGGCGGCGAAGCGCCGGGCCATGAGGCACTGGCGGCCAAAGGTGTTGGTCGCGCCTTCGCCGATGCCGTAGAGCTTCAGCGTCGCGGCGGACTCGGTGGAAAGGTCCATGACCTTTGGCACTTCGCTCTGCATGCGAAAGGCGAGTTCGTAGGATTCGATGACGCCCTCGACTTCGCGGTTGCCGGCTTTGTTGGCGAGGAGGTCGCGGTTCATGGCCTGCACGAGATCGAGCTGCTGGCGCTGGGCGGCGGGCGAGAGGCCGCTATTGCGGAGATTGGCCATGGCCGCCGCGGTGCCGCCGTCGCCGCGCTGCTCGCCGAGGCGCGTGCCCTGATAGATGGCGGGAAGAAAGGCGCTGCCGTAGTTCTGCGCGCCGAACTGCACCGGCGGCGCGATGGTCACGAAGCCGGGGAGATTTTCGTTTTCCGTGCCGAGGCCGTAGAGAGTCCACGCGCCCATCGAGGGGCGGATGAACTGCGCGCTGCCGGTGTGCATTTGCACGAAGGCCTGCGGGTGGTTCGGGATGTCGGTGTGCATGCCGCGGAGCAGGCACATTTCGTCGGCGTGTTTGGCGACGTTGGGGAAAAGCTCGGAGATCCACAGCCCGCTCTGGCCGTGCTGGGCGAACTGAAACGGCGAGCCGAAAAGCTTCGATCCGCCGCCTTTCGCGACGCCGGGTTTGCCGTGGTCGGCGGTGAGCTTGGGTTTGTAGTCAAAGGTGTCCTGATGCGCCGGCGCGCCCTGCATGGCGAGGAAGATGACGCGCTTCGCCCGCGCGGGAAAATGCGGGGCTTTGGGCGCGAGCGGGTGGCGGTTCTCGGCGGCGGCGAGCTGCGCGGAGAGGCCCTGGAAAGCGAGCCAGCCAAAGCCGGCGGAGACGCTGCGGAGCATGTCGCGGCGGGAAAGCAGGCGGGGCTGCACGTCGCGACATTCGTAGGGGCGGTGGGTGTTCATAGGGATGGGTGGGCTGCGGATTCCGGGGAGCACGCGCGTCCCGCGGGTTGGTCGCGGCGTCCCGCCGCGACGAACTTCCGGAGACTTTCGCATGGTTCACGCGTGCTCTGTTTGCGACGCGCTGGGGAAGTTCGTTTCGGCGGGACGCGCGCGCTCCCCGGAGTTCTGAACGCGCGCGTTTTCATTTCAAATAGCGAAACTCCGCACACGCAAACAGCGCCTGGCAGAAG
>CAIQUL010000340.1 GCA_903874975.1 uncultured Chthoniobacter sp.
CCACCGGCCTTGAGGATTTTGATGAAGTGCTGGAGGAAGAGGAACGCGGTCTCGCCGGTGCGGATGGGGAAGTTTTGCTGCACTTCCTTGCGCTCTTTGCCGCCGAAGGGCGGATTGGCCAGGACGATGTGCTTGCGATCCTTTTCCTGAATGTCGGCGAGGTTCTCGGCGAGCGTGTTGGTGTGGATGATGTTGGGTGCCTCGATGCCGTGCAGGATCATGTTCATGATCGCAATGACGTAGGCGAGGGACTTCTTTTCCTTTCCGTAAAAGGTGCGCTCCTGAAGAAAACGATCCTGCGCGGTGGTGCGTTTGGGATTGGTCCGCTTCAGGTAATCGAACGCCTCGCAATGGAAGCCGGCCGAGCCGATCGCGCCGTCGTAGATGGATTCGCCGATCTGGGGGTCTATAACCTGAACCATGGCGCGGATGAGGGGGCGCACGGTGTAATACTCGCCGCCGTTGCGCCCGGCGTTGCCCATGTTTTTGATCTTGGCCTCGTAGAGGTGCGAGAGCTCGTGCTTCTCGGTCTGGGACTGGAAGCGGAGCTCGTCGATGTGGTCGATGATCTCGCGCAGGTTGTAGCCGCTCTGGATGCGGTTTTTGATCTCACCGAAGATTTCGCCGATCTTGTATTCGATGGTGTTCGGGCCGGTGGCCTTGGCCTTGAAGCCGTGCAGATAGGGGAAGAGCTTGCCGTTGACGAAGGCGATGAGGTCGTCGCCGGACAGGGCGGTGTTGTGGTCGATCTGGCCGTCCTTTTTCGGCGCAGCCCAAGCCTCCCAGCGGTAGGGGGCATCGAGGATGTTGGCGTATTTCTTGCCGTCGAGGGCGGCTTCGGTGGCCTTGTCGTGCTCGAGGGCGTCGAGGTATTTCAGGAAGAGCAGCCAGGAGGTCTGCTCGGTGTAGTCGAGTTCGCTGGTGCAACCGGCGTCTTCCAGAGGACGTCGTCGATGTTTTTGAAGGCTTGTTCGAACATGAAGGATCAATGGGCAAGGTTACGCGGCCGGGCCGGAGATTTTCACCGGATGGAGACAGGCCCGCGGGCCGGATGCAGGGCGCGGACGAAAGACCACAAATACCCAGCCAGCGCAAGGAGGGACGCAGCGCCGGCACCGCGGCGCGCGGAGTTTTTGGCGAAAGATTTTGCCAGCGCGGCGGGGTTTATTTTAAGACCTACGGATGCCAGCCGCCAAAGTCGCCATCGTCATCCCTGCCCGCCACGGTTCGACGCGCTTTCCCGGCAAGCCGCTGTTTCCGATCGCCGGGAAGCCGCTCATCCAGCACGTCTGGGAGCGCTGTGGCAAAGCGCGGGGCATCACCGCGGTGATCGTGGCCACGGACGATATGCGGATCGCCGAGGCGGCGTTCGAGTTCGGCGCGGAGGTTGCCATGACCTCGCCGAAGCATCGGAGCGGCACGGACCGCTGCGCGGAGGTGGCGAAGCGGCTGCGGGGGTTCTCGCACGTGATCAATGTGCAGGGCGATGAACCGCTCATCGATCCCGCGCTGGTGACGAAACTCGCCAAGGTGCTCGCCGAGGACGAGACGACCGAAATGATCACCGCGGCGAACGTCTTCGGCCCCGAGGAGGACACGGCCAATCCCAACGCCGTCAAGGTGGTGCTCGATCGTCAGCGCCACGCGCTTTATTTCTCGCGCAGCGCGATCCCCTTTGTGCGCGCAGACGGGGTGCGGCCCGCCTTTTACCGGCACCAGGGGATCTACGGATACTCGGTGAAATTCCTGCTCCAATTCGTGAAGTGGAAACCCGGTGTGCTCGAACAGTGCGAGCAACTCGAACAGCTCCGCGCGCTGGAAAACGGCGCGCGCATCCGCGTGGTGCTGACGAAGGGCGCGAGCCTCGGCGTGGACGCGCCGGAGGACGCCGCGCTCGTGGAGCGCCTGCTCGCGCGGCGCTGAGATTCGACACGACGAAAAGAATTTGCAGAATAACCCACCCGCCACTCTCACTCCTTTCCAACCGCCTATCTCCCGCCCATGCCATTGCAAAAAATGAAATACATCTTCGTGACCGGCGGCGTCGTCAGCTCGCTCGGCAAAGGGCTCGCCGCCGCCTCGCTCGGCACGCTGCTCGAACATCGCGGGCTCAAAGTCGTGATGCAAAAATTCGACCCGTACCTCAACGTCGATCCCGGCACCATGAGTCCGTATCAGCACGGCGAAGTCTATGTGCTCGACGACGGTGCGGAGACCGATCTCGATCTCGGCCACTACGAGCGCTTCACCCACAGCGTGCTGACCCGTGCGAACAACACCACCAGCGGGCAGGTTTACCAAACCGTCCTCGATAAGGAGCGGCGCGGCGATTACCTCGGCAAGACCGTGCAGGTCATCCCGCACGTCACCGACGAGATCAAGGCGCGGCTGCGCAAACTCAGCACCGAGCAGGCCTGCGACATCGTCATCACCGAAATCGGCGGCACCACCGGCGACATCGAGGGGCTGCCGTTTCTCGAGGCCATCCGGCAGTTCATCCAGGAGGTCGGGCCGGGCAATGCCATCGTCATGCACGTCACGCTCGTCCCGTTCATCAAGGCCGCGGGCGAGCTGAAGACCAAGCCCTCGCAGCAATCCATCGCCAAGCTGCGCGAGATCGGCCTGCACCCGCAGGTGCTCATCTGTCGCACCGAGCATCCGCTCGGCGAGGATGTGCGGCACAAGCTCTCCGTCTTTTGCAACGTGCCGCTCGAAGCCGTGGTCGAGGCGCGCGACGTGGACCACACCATCTACGAAATGCCGCTGATGCTGCAAAAGGAGCGGCTCGACGACACGGTGCTGCGCCAGCTTCACCTCACGGCCGGACCGGCGGACATGACGGAGTGGAAAAAATTCGTCGACCGGATCATCAAGCCGAAGAAGCGCGTGAAGATCGCCGTGGTCGGCAAATACATCGAGCTGCAGGACGCCTACAAATCCATCTACGAGTCGCTCACCCACGCCGCCGCGAGCGTGGACTGCGGCATCGACCTCGTGCCCGTGGAGGCCGAGGCGCTGGAGGAAACGCATCCCTCCAAGCTGCTCCACGAAGTGGCCGGCGTGCTCGTGCCCGGCGGCTTCGGCGACCGTGGCATCGAGGGGAAAATCCGCGCCGCGCGCTACGCCCGCGAACAGGGCATCCCTTTCCTCGGGCTCTGCCTCGGCATGCAGGTCGCGACCATCGAATTCGCCCGCCATGTCTGCGGGATCACCGGCGCCAACAGCACGGAGTTTGACAAGAACTGCGTGGACCCGGTCATCGACCTGCTCGAAGAGCAAAAGGACGTGACCGACAAGGGTGCCTCCATGCGCCTTGGTTCGTGGGTCACGAAGATCGCCGACGGCACCAAAGCGCGCGCCGTTTACGGCCAGGCGGAAATCCGCGAACGCCACCGGCACCGCTACGAGTTCAACATGAAATACCGCGCACGGATGGAAGCCGCGGGCTTCGTCATCAGCGGCACGTCGCCCGATGGCACGCTGGTGGAACTCATCGAACTCAAAGACCACCCCTTTTACCTCGCCTGCCAATACCACCCGGAATTCCAGTCCAAGCCCACGCAACCACATCCGCTTTTCCGCGGCTTCGTGAGCGCGTGCCTCGGACATGGCGGCTAGCGGGTGGACGCGCCCAGCGGCGGGAAGGCGCTGCGCTCTGGCAAGCCGGAGGCTCGCGTTACTCTGCCGCAAGCGCGGCCGCTCGGGAAAGTGGGGGCCCTTCGACACGCTCAGGCCTTGACGGCTGCGCGCGTGGCGGGTCGGCGGGCGGTTGTTACTGGTCCTTGGCCGGGGCCGGAGCCGCAGCGTCCGCCGCGGACGGAGGGAGTTCCTCGAGGGTGATGTCCTTCACCTGCACCAACACTTTTCCACCACCGTGGACCTGAATGCCCATCTTGCCGGTCTGCACGATCTTCGGATCGGCCTCGAGGTAGTCCACGCCTTGCACGCCATTGATCCACGTCCGGATGCGCCGACCCTGCGCGTGGATGATGTATTCATTCCAGTCGTCCGGCTTAATCACCGGCCGCAGCGCCGCCATGTCGGACTGTTTCATCAGCTTGTTGCGCCGCGATTCGTCGTAGATGCAGCCATACCAGGTCGGCTCGCCGTAGTCGCACTGGTAGCCGGACATTTCGGAGGTGTTCGCGACCCGCTGGCTGCGAATCTGAAACCCGCTGTTCACAAAGCGGCCCGTGCCCGTCAGCTTGATCATCATCCGCACGATGAAGTCGGCGCAGTCCTTTTCCGTGGCGAGAAAGACATTGTGTTTGATGTGCTCGGTCAGCGAACCGCCGGTGAGCGCGCCGTTTTCCACCCGCCAGTGCTTCGCATCGCCCTCCCAGCCGGCGAGCGTGGTGCCGTCGAAAAGCGGGACCGTCTTCCCGACCGGCGGCGGCGGCTCGGCGGCAGCGAGTGAGGGAAAAAGCAGGGCGGTGAGGAGCAGGAGGTATTTCATGGGATGGGTGGCAAAGCTCGGGATGGTGCGCGGTTTTTAGAAAATGTCATGCCCGGCGTCAGCGGGCGGGGAGCACTGTGGCGAGCCGGTGGCCGAGCCAGACGGCGGCGAGGCAGAGGACGAGCGAAAGGGCGGCGTTCAGCCCGGCGCGCAGGCCGGCCCCGGCGTGGAGCAGGTCGAGCGTCTGCAGGCCGAACGCGGAAAACGTGGTGTAGCCGCCGAGCACACCGATCATCACCACCTGCCGCACGAGGAGCGGCGCGGGGAGGAAGCCCTCCGGAGCGGTGAGCGCGGCAAAGGCCCCGATGACGAAGCAGCCGGTGACGTTCACCACGAGCGTGCCGACGGGAAAAGCCTCGCCGTATTTCGCCGTCAGCCAGCCGGCCAGCGCCAGGCGGAGGCCCGTGCCGAGGGCTCCGCCGGCCATCACCGCGAGGTAAGTTTTCAGCATCATGCCGATGCGATAACGCGAAATCCGGAAATTGGAATCTCCGTTTGTCGGGGCGGTTTTGCGCGCCTCGTTGCATTGGTCTGCTCCACCGCCTGCGCCGTGCTCCGCGCGCTCGATGCGATCAATGGCGACGACGCGCTGCGGGATATCCCCGACCGCACCGGCGGGCACTTTCCCCGCGCACCTCCGCCAGCACGCCCCCGAAACCGTCGCCCAAGAATACCCCGGCCGGTTCTTCGACCTGCGCTCAGCATTTGGGCGTGGTTAAATGTGGTGCAGTGAAATCGGTAGTCCCGGAGGGGCTTCGGAGATTAGCCGGTGGCGTCAGCCACCGGAAACGCACGCCGAGGGAACCCGCCCCGGAGGGGCGGTGGAGCAGCACCGCCGGGCGGCATTCCAACGCCCCTGCCGGGGCGGATCGACTGTTTCCGCGATCCGGTGGCTCACGACACCGGCTAATTTCCACCGTCCCTCCGGGACACTGCGCGCTGCCCGCATCCCGCATCCCGCATTGCACCACATTTAATCGCACCCCGGACCGCAGGGATGCGGGAATCCCCGGTTGACACCGGAGTGCGGCGGCGCGTAGAACGCGCCCGCAGATTTACCCTGCGAATCCATCCTCAACCTAACCAACATGCACAAACCATTAGCTACATCCATCGCCCTGACGCTCGGCTTCATCGCCGTGGCGACTCCGGCAGCCACCCAAGCCGGCCTGCCGCTCTACGGTCCGGCCGGCCACGAAGCCAAAGGCAAAGTCGTCTCGCCGCTCGATCCGGTCCCCGGGTCCCTCACCCTCGGCGGGGAGTTCAGCCAGCACTTGCAAGGAATCTACCTGGACTCGATCACGCCGTTCTGGCGGCCGGGCGACGCGACCATTTTCCTGAACACCCGCAACACCTACAACGACAGCCACCAGTATGAGTCCAGCAACGGTCTTGGCGTGCGCTATCTGGTGCCGAATTACGACGTCATCATCGGCGGAAATGCTTTCTACGACTCCATCGACAGCCAGTTCGACAACCAGTTTCGCTCGGTCGGCTTCGGCGCGGAAATCCTGACCCGCTGGGTGGATGCCCGCTTCAACTACTACCTCCCGGCGAGCGACGACATCCTCGCGGGCAATGACACCCGCAAGAGGACCAGCAGTTCCACGAACGTGGAGGGAGTGACAACGACGCGGACGCGGGTGCAGAAGTTCCGCACTTTGGAAGCCTCGCTCGAAGGCTGGAACGCCGAGATCGGCTTCCTCATTCCCGGCCTTGATCGCTACATGGAGACGCGGGTTTTCGGCGGCTACTACCATTACAACCACCCGTTCGCGAGCGACTACGAGGGCTTCAAAGCACGGCTCGAAGCGCACTTCCTGCCGGGCGTGATCGGCAACGTGGAATGGTGGAACGATTCGTATCTCAACGGCGGCCACTGGACGACCGATGTTCGCGTTTCCGTGCCGTTCTCGTTCTTCAATCTCTTCAGCGGACGCAATCCGTTTGAAGGAGCGAGCGAGTCCTTCCGCCCGCGCCAGCGCGAATTCCGCGAGCGCGTGAGCGACATGGTTATCCGCTCGCATCGGGTGAAAACGGTGAAGTCCGGGGCCATTGAAACGAGCGACCGGACCTCGACGAACCGGCGGAATCCCGTTCCCACCACGGTTGCATCTCCGACCAAGCCGTTTTTCCAGGATCCTTCTGGCGGCATTGGCGCTCCTCCCTCTGGCGGCTCTGGCGGCTCTGGCGGCTCTGGCGGCTCTGGCGGCTCTGGCGGCTCTGGCGGCTCTGGCGGCTTTTCGTCTTATAACCCAGGCCCAAATTAGCAAGGAACCCCGCAAAGAATTCAACCGCTGGCCCGCCTCCGCGGGTCAGCGGTTTTTTGCTGGGTGGTCATGGGCTTAGCTCAGGCGCAGCACGCGCATCCACTCGCGGCCTTCGCGCCCCGGATACGCCTTTTGAGGGAGCCACTCTCGGAGCAGCGTGAAGCGCGGGGAAAAGAACGCGTCGAGTTCGGCTTGGGAAACGCCGAACGGCGGGCCTTCGTCCGGGTGATCGTGGCCGGGATCGAGGTAGAAGACGGCCAGCAGATGCCCGCCGGGGCGGAGCGCGCCCGCCACGGCGGCGACATACGCCTCACGCATCGCGGGATCGATGGCGCAGAAGCAGGTGTGCTCCCAGACCCAGTCGAAGCACCCGCGCAGCCGCGGCGGCAGCGCGAATAGGTCCGCGGCCTCGTAGCGCTCGCCGCCCACGTTCGGGAAAGCGCGCGCGCCTTTCACCGCCGAGGGTGCGATGTCGATGCCGACCACCTCATCCGCTGTCGCGGCCAGCGCCCGAGCGTCGTGTCCGAAACCGCAGCCCGGCACGAGCACGCGTCCGCGGACTGGCTCCGTGCGGAGGAAGTCCACGAGGCCGGGGCTCGGCGCGCCCTTTTCCCACGGGGTTTCGTTCCTTTGGTAGTTGGCTTCCCAGTCGGTCGGCATGTGTGGTGAAAGCGGCGGGTTGAGTTAACGGCGGAGCCAGATGGTGGCTTCGGCCACGCTCCATTGGAATTTGCGGGCGTGCTCGCGAATGAGGAACGGCAGGTCGCGCACGGCGACCAGCCTGAAGTGCCCGGTGAGCGCGGCTTCGAGTCCGGCGCGAGTCGTCACGGAGCGATCATCGCGGTCGAAACCACCGAGCCAGTTGGCCCGCGGCGTGAAATCCTCCAGCCACGTGTAGGGCGAAGTGATGACGAGTTGCCCGCCCGGTTTCACCAGCCCCGGCAACCGGGCGAGACACCGCTGCGGCTCACTCAGGCGGTCGATGAGATTCGCCAGCAGCACGACATCGAACGTCCCCAGGTCCGCGCGCAAATCCATCGCGTCCCCGACTTCAAACGCGACCCGCTGCCGGTCGATCTCCGGCGGGACGCACGCGCGGCAGGCCGTGGTCAGCGCGCCCTCATCGGCCCGCAGAAAAGCGAGCCCCCCCTCCGCGCGCAGCACGTCTGCCGCGTCGATAAATCTCCGCGAAAAATCAATACCCACGACTTCCCCGCAGTGCCGCGCCAGCTCGAACGTCGAGCGCCCCACCGCGCACCCGAGATCGAGCGCGCGCGCCTCCGCCGGCACGCGCGCCACCTCCACGCACTCGCGCACACACCGCGCCGGATAACCCAGTGCCTCCCGTGGCCCGCCCGCGTGCGGCAGCACTTCCTCCGGCGCGCCGTAATGAAAGAGCAGATACTCCGCGAGGAGCTTGTCGGTTTCGTAGATGTTCACTCCGCGAGCAGCGCGCGCATGTAGGCCGCCGGAGTGAAGTTTTCGATCAGCACCTCGGTCCGGCCGGCGCGGCGCATGCGGACTTGCGGGACGTTGATCTCGGGCGTCTTCGACGGCGAAAAGAGGATGTCGTCGTGCGTCGCGTTTTTCTTGCTGGCGAAAAGGTCGGGCGTCAACCGGCCGCCGAGGTGATCGCTCCGGCCAGTCGCCACGTGCATCGTGCCGAGGATCTTTTCGTCCTGAATGTCGCGCCCGGAAACCGGCAGTTCCTGCGTGCCGAAACCGAGTTCGCCGAGTTCGCCAGTCACCGGATCGGAGGTCAGCTTGGCGTTGTGCTCATCCACCGTGGACTGGTTTCCGCGGAGCAGCATCGCCTGGCAAATGCGTCCATTTTTCACCGTCATCAGCGCGATGGTCCCGTCCTTATACTTGTGGGGAAACTCGCCCGCGGCGTGTTCCGGCACGTAATAGATTTCACCCGCTGGCAGGTTCGCGATGTCCGGGCCGCCGCGGCACAGGCCGTGGCTTTTCTGCGCCTCCTGCCCGCCGAGATCGAGGTGCAGCGTGAATTTGCGGCTGTCAAAAACGAAGTCGATCTCCACCCAGTCCGCGTGCGTCATGCCGAGCCGCAGCTTCTCCGCCTGCTTGCTCACTGCAAAGTAATCCACGGCCAGCCCCGAGTTGAGAATCACCTGATTCATCCCGTGCATCGTCGCTCCGCGGAAGCCGAACTGCTTCGCGAATGCGGTCAGCGGCGCCGTCGCCGAATACGTCGAGACGCAGAGCACGAGCGTGTATTTTTTGTAAACGTCCTCCACCAGATCGACCTCGCGACCGTCGGTGGCGAAGCCCGTCTCCGGTAGGTCGAGATTGCTGCCGCCCGTGATTTCGTAGGCAAACATCTCGCCGCCCGTGAGCCCGAGTTCGGCCATCGTGGCCTGCCGCAGACCCTGGTAGATCACCTCATAGGCGTGGCGCTGGATGGAAAGATCGGGGTTCTGGAGGAACCGGAATGCCTCGGCCTCGCGCGGGTTCTCCAAGTCGATGAGCACGCACACCCGGTCACCGGGTTTGGGGTCAAAGACCGTGCGGAGGAGACGCGTCAGGCTGAAAGGCGGGAATTCGCGGGTGCGGGCGGGCGGGTTGGATTCGATGGTGGCGTTCATGGTTTGGTTTTCGGTTGGAGACTCTACGCAAGAGCGTATTCCTTACGTCCAACCCATTCGGATTGTTGCAAGATTCCGCGTGGGTTTCAGCAAATGATTTGGCAGACCAAAACCCGCACCTTCGACCTCACGCGCCGCGCCCTTATTATGGGCGTGGTCAATGTGACGTCTGACTCTTTTTCGGATGGTGGCCAGTTTGTGGAGGTGGAATCCGCTTGCGCGCAGGCTCGCCGTCTCGCGGCGGACGGAGCGGAGATCATCGACATCGGTGGCGAGTCCACCCGCCCCGGAGCCGAGTCGGTCAGCGAGGCCGAGGAAATGCGGCGCGTCCTGCCGGTCATCGAACGGCTGATGGAGACGACTCAGAAATTCATCATCTCGATCGACACGATGAAGCCGGAGGTCGCCCGGGCCGCGCTCGCCGCTGGCGCGGAAATCGTCAACGACGTGACCGGCCTGCGCGCTCCGGCGATGCGCGCGGTGGTGCGGGCGAGCGGGGCAGGGGCCATCGCCATGCACATGCAGGGCACGCCGCGCGACATGCAGTTCGCGCCGGCCTACGCCGACGTCACGGGGGAAATCCGGGAATTTTTTCGACAAACTTTTGAGGCTTGCCTACGGTCCGCCATCGACCCAATGCGCCTCGCCTTTGATCCCGGAATTGGCTTTGGAAAAGCCCTGGCGCACAACCTTGCCCTCATCCGGAACCTTGATTCCATGCGGGTGGGCGGGCGTCCGCTGGTCCTCGGAGTTTCACGGAAATCGTTCATGGGAAAGGCCCTGGGCAGCACCGCGGTCGGGGATCGCGCGTGGCCGACCGTGGCCCTCACCAGCTACGGCCGCAGCCAGGGCGCGTCCGTCTTTCGCGTCCACGACGCCCGGCCGAACGCCCAGGCGCTGCGCATGACTGAGGCCATCCTCAGCCCGGAGGCTGTCGCATGATCCTCGCGACGTTGGCGGATTTCGCGCTCCTGCACTGGAAGGATGCCGCCGAGATCACGCTGCTCGGCGTGGCGATTTACTACACCTGGAAGTTTTTCCGAGGGACGCCCGGCGCGAATGTGCTGGTGGGGCTCGTCGTCATTTTTCTCGGGGCCACTTTGCTCTCGCAAATCCTCGGCCTCACGGTCATCGGCGCGATCTTCGAGAGCCTGTCGAAAGTGCTCGTCATCGCGCTGGTCATCATCTTCCAGCCCGAGCTGCGGCGCGGTCTCGCCGCACTCGGGGCGACGCGGCTGTTTTTCGGCACGCAGCAGAGTCGCGCCACGCTCGACCTCCTGCGCGAGATGACCTTCGACCTCGCCAACCGGCAACTCGGCGCGCTCATCGCCATCGAGCGCGGCCAGAATATTGAGAGCTTCGCGGAGAGTGGCGTGAAGATCGACTGCGCGCTGTCCTCCGAGATCGTGGTCAGCCTCTTCTTCCCCAAGACGCCGCTGCACGACGGCGGCATCATCATTCGCAACGACCGCATCGTTTCCGCCGCGTGCATTTTCCCCGTCACCCAGCGCGCCGATCTCGACCGCACGCTCGGGCTGCGGCACCGCGCGGCGCTCGGGCTTTCCGAGGAGAGCGACGCCATCGTCGTGGTGGTTTCGGAGGAAACGGGCGTGGTTTCGATTTGTCACCGCGGGATCATCGAAAGGAACTTCGATCCCGAAAGTCTGGGCCGCCGGCTCGGCGAACTCTTCTCCCTCAAAGATGAAAAAGATCCTCAACAACTGGCCGGCCAAGGTGCTGTCGCTGGTGCTCGCCCTCATTCTGTGGGCGGTCATCCGAAAGAGCCTCGAACCGATCACCTCGCCTTCTAGCTTTCAATTTCGGTCGGATACCCGTTTTCAAGCGGAGGACAAGTTCCAGTTCGATTCCACCCGCTATGGCCACCCCGCAAAAAAGTAACCCGCCCGCGAAGCCGAACGGCAGCGGCGAACGCCGCATCTTTGGCACCGACGGCGTCCGCGGCACCGCGAACATCGAGCCCGTCACCGCCGAAACCGCGCTGAAACTCGGCCGCGCCGCCGCGCATATTTTCGCGCAGCGCACACCGAGTGAACGGACGACCATCGTCATCGGCAAAGACACGCGCCTTTCCTGCTACATGCTGGAAAATGCGCTGGCCGCCGGCGTCATGTCGCTCGGCGCCGACGTGCTTTTCATCGGCCCGCTGCCCACGCCCGGCGTCGCCTACATCACCCGCTCGCTGCGCGCGGATGCGGGTATCGTGCTCAGTGCCTCGCACAATCCCTACGAGGATAACGGCATCAAATTTTTCCGGCACGACGGCTACAAACTCGACGACGAAGTGGAGCAGCGGATCGAGCACCTCGTCTTCAGCGGCGAGATTGAGGCGATCCGCCCGACCGCCGGACGGATCGGGCGCGCCACGCGCATCGACGACGCGCTCGGACGCTACGTGGAGTTTGCGAAGCAGAGCTTCCCGCGCGGCATGACGCTCGACGGCATGCGCATCGCCGTGGATTGCGCGAACGGCGCGGCCTACAAATCCACGCCGTGCATCCTCCGCGAACTCGGCGCGGATGCCGTCATCGCCCACAACACGCCGAACGGGAGCAACATCAACCGCGACTGCGGCAGCATGCACCCCGAGCAAATTCAGCGTCTGGTGAAGGAAACCAAGGCGCAGATCGGCATCAGCCACGACGGTGACGCCGACCGCGTGGTGCTCTGCGACGAACTCGGCGGGATCGTGGACGGCGACGAAATCATGGCCATTGCCGCGATTGATTTCATCAAGCGCGGACGTCTCGCGCAGAACACGCTTGTGGCCACGGTGATGAGCAATTTCGGCCTCGATGAGACGCTGAAAAGACACGAGGGCCGCGTGCTGCGCACGAAAGTCGGGGACCGCTACGTCATCGAGGCGATGATGAAGCAGGACCTCAACGTCGGCGGCGAGCAAAGCGGGCACATGATCTTCCGGGACTTCTCGACGACCGGCGACGGCATCGTGAGCGCGCTGCAAATCCTCCGCATCATGGTGGAAACCGGCCAGCCGCTGAGCGAGCTCAGGAAGTGTCTCGCGAAATATCCGCAGGCGCAGCGCAACTTGAAGGTCCGCGAGAAGCGTCCGATCGAGGAGATGTCCGATGTCGTCCGCCTCGTCGCCGAAGCCGAGCAGGAACTCGCCGGTGCCGGTCGCGTGCTGCTCCGCTACAGCGGCACCGAGCCCAAGATCCGTCTGCTCATCGAGGGCCGCGACGGCGACCGGATCAATGCGCAGGCGGATCGGATCGCTGGAGTGATCCAGGAAGCGATCGGGGCGTAGCCCGGAGGGCTTCACGGTCATCCTGAGCGGAGTTCCCGCCCGCCTTTGCCCACGGCGAAACTCCGCTCAGGATGATAGCTTTGGGATACTGCGCTTCGCGCATCCGCACCTTTCATCCATCATCCTACCCCCAATGAACCTTTTCCTCACCGGCACCGACACGAATGTCGGCAAGACCTACGCCGCCGCCCTGCTCATCCGCGCCCTGCGGGCCACAGGGCGCGATTGCGTCGGCATGAAGCCGCTCTGCTGCGGCGAGCGCACCGATGCCGACGAACTCCACGCCGCCAGCGACCGCGCGATCACGCTGAACGATGTGAACCCCGTCTGGCTGCGTCCGCCCGCCGCGCCGTACACCGCGGCGATGATCGAGAATCGCCAGATCGACCTCGCGCTCATCCGCGAAACTTTCGCCCGACTGCGCGGCGCGCACGAGTCGATCATCGTCGAGGGCGTGGGCGGTTGGCTGGTGCCGATCACCCGCGACTATTTCGTGGCGGACCTTGCGGCGGAGTTCGCGTTACCCGTCGCGGTGGTCGTCGCCAACCGCCTCGGCGCGCTCAACCACACGCTCCTCACCGTGCAGGCGATCCGCGCCCGCGGGCTGAAATGCGCGGGCTTGATCCTCAATCACACCCAACCGCCAGCCGAGTTGCCCGACCTCGCAGCGACCACCAACCGCGCAGTGCTCGAAGACCTGCTCGACGTGCCGATCCTCTTCGAGATCGCTCACGGCCAGGCGCACATCGCGCTCGCCGGTGGCGGCCAGGCCTAGCCCGTCCAGGGATTCACGAGGATATCGACAAACATATCCACGCCCGCGCTGTGAAAGCCGGTGCGCTGGGCGAAGCCGCCGTCGGCGGCGCGGAGTTTGAATTCGTTGGTCCTCATGATCTTCGGCGGGCTGAGTTTGCAGTTCAGACCGGCGTCGCAGAGGTTCGATTTGAAATTGCCGACCACCATGTTGCTCAGCTCGCCGATGACATCGTTGAGGTCTTCAGCGGCCGGTGGGAATCCCATGATCGTCGTGGCCGCGGCAATCGCGGCGGCGGGAGAAAGGCGGAGGTTGACGCAGCCGGTCGCTTTGCCGGCGAAAGCGACTTCGCCGATGACATGCTCACCGTCCAGCGTCGGCAGGATGCCGGGAGCCACGTCGGTGAAGTCGATGGCGAGCATGGTTTGAAAGGTGCGCTTCACCGCGCGGATGAGCGGGTCGGTGATGGCCAGCAGCAGCGCTCCGCCGATCCCCGAGCGCATGAGGGCGCCATCCACGGTGGTGATGGTGTAGTCCTCTTCGCAAGTGGCGCGGGGATTGGCGGCCTCGAGGAGACGGCGGGTGAGATTCGCATCGCCGCAGATGATTTTCGCGATGTCCTGCAGCGGCGCATCCTGGCGTGAGACCAGGTCGGTGAGGCTGCGGACATTGGCCGGGAGGTCCTCGAAGCCGTTGGTGGTGGCGATCTGCTTGGCGGTGGCGTTTTCGCTCATGGGTCGGATGGGTAAAAGGCTAGGCGGCGACGGCTTTCGGCGTGAGCGTGACGACCCGCGACACCTTCTCGATGAGTTGCTCGTCCTTGAAGGGTTTCACGAGGTAATCGCGCACGCCGAGCTTGGCGATGAAGGTCACGTTTTCGCGCCCGGACTCGGCGGTGAGCATGATGACCGGGATGCCTTTCAGCTCGGGGTCTTCCTTGAGTTTGCCGAGCATGGTCACGCCGTCCATCACCGGCATGGTGATGTCGAGGATGATGAGGTCGGGTTTTTCGGCGGCGGCGGTAGCGAGTCCTTCCTCGCCGTTGCCGGCTTCGAGGACGGTGGCTTCGTAGGGCGCAAAGGTGCGCTTGACGATCATGCGGATGGTCTTGCTGTCATCCACGCTGAGGATTTTGGCTGGCATAGGTTGGATTAGTTGAGTTGCTGATGAACCTCCACGGCGAAACGGGCGCCGAGGCAGGCAAAGTGGAATTTTTCCGCGTGCACCCCGGGCGGCGACTCGACGGCAAATGCGCCCCGAATCGCCGCCGGGCTACTCACGGCACAGACAATATCGGCATCATTGAGCCGGGACTTTAGTCCGCAGCCGATCATGTTGCTCAATTCCCCGCCGACGTCATTCACGTCACTATCCCCGGCATCCTGGCCGGCGGTGCATTGCAGCAGGGCGTGCGTGATTTCCCGGGCCAGCGGCTCCGAAAGGTGGATGTATGCCGTGCCTGTGACCGTCTCCCCGGCGATACCGATGGCTCCACTGACCCGTTCCGGCAGGGTTTCGAGAGACGCCGTGGCGATGGCCGCCCGCAGCCCCAGCATGGTGTCGAAGACGTTGGGGACGATTTCGCCGATGTGCTGGGCGGTATGGAAGTTGGTGGTGGTGTTAGTCATGCGAAAGCGGGGGTTAAAACTCGATCAACCCTCGATCTCCGGGTCGCTGGCGAGAGCGTGGGAAATCATGCGGCGGACGACCGCGGAGTCGTCCAGGATGCGGGAGGAGATGTCCGAACCCTCGATCTGCCAGTGCAAGGAGCCATGGACGCGGGCATACTCTGCCAGGACGAGGGCCACGGTGTATGGCTCCTCACCGGAGGAACTCGCCGCGCTCCAAAACTTGAAGGTCGCGCGTTCGCGCGTCAGCCGTGGCACCCACTCGGGCAGGGTCACGTCGCGGAGAAAATTCAGTTGCTCGATTTCGCGGAAGAAGTGGGTGTGGTTGGTCGAGATGCAGTCCACGAGCTGGCCGATCTCCTCCGTGCCGCGCGTTGATTCCCGGTAGGCGCAGGATGCGTCATAGGAATCGAGAGGCAGATGGCGCAGGCGCTTGGCCCGCCGTCCGCTGACCAGCGCCTGCTGGTCGTCGCCCAACCGGATGCGGCTGGGCTCATAGACCTTGTCCGCGATGAATGCGTAGGCGTGGTGCGAGAGGGTGGCAGTGGCGTGGGTGGCGATCATGGTGGTGAGCTAGGAGAGGCTGCCGCATTCCGCGGGCGGGCGCGCGGAATGGGAGCCCCGCCCATCGTGCAGCTTGTGTGCCAGCGTGGCGGAGCTGAACGGTTTTTGGATGAAAGCCTGGCCGGTGTTCCGCACGCCCTCGCGGACCTGCCGGCCGCTCATCCCCGGCATCACGAGGTCGGTGATCAGCACGCGAAGCAGGCCGCCAGCAACTATCGCAAGGCTGTGGCCCTGGCGCGCACCCAATTCCAAGGAGCGGAGCGATCTTTGCGCCGACCTCAGCGAGGAGCGCTCCAACCCGGTCATCCGCCCTGCTGATTTCCTCACCGTGGCGCAAACCGCCGCGGCGCCGAACAAGTTCTTCCCGCTCGTTTCAGGCACTACGTGCAACTACCGCGCGGTGACACCTGAAGGCACGGAGACAATCGAGTTCACGGTGTCCCGCGACACGCGGAAGATCCTCGGCGTGACGACCATCGTGGTCCACGACATCGTCAAGTTGAATGGGTCGGTCATCAAAGACACCCTCGACTGGGTTGCTCAGGATCGTAGCGGCAACGTGTGGTACTTCGGCGAGAATGTGGCGGACTACGAGGACGCCGCGGAAGTGCTGGCGCTCAACCAGAGGGTCACCGTGCCTGCCGGGACCTATGCCAGATGCCTGTATACGGAGGGCTTTACACCCATCGATCCCGAGTCGTCGGAGTTGAAATTCTACGCACCCGGAATCGGCAACGTGCGGACGATCAATCCCGACACCGGGAAACGCACCGAATTGATTTCGATTCGGAAAAAGTAGCCGCGGTCGTTTTCGCCCACTTCCGGCGCACTTCGCGGTTTCGTCCGCGGGGTGCGCCGTTCTTTTCACCCATGTGCCACGTCTTCCCTTTCGTTCCACCTCCGCAACCCGCGATTTCCTACGCCGCCACTGGGACCGTGACCCCGGTGCAACTGCTCCCGCCGCCCGCCGTGCAGGCGAGGCAGTGGATGCCCGTGGTAATGGTCCGATCTTCGAGGTCCGCCGGCGTCACGTCCCAGAGGAAAAGCGGACGCCCGTCGCGCAATTGCATCCCGAGCATCTGGTTGAAGTCGCAGTCGAACAGCTCGCCGCGCCAGCCCACGCTCAGCGTGCTTCGGCACATCAGGCCATCGACGGTCGCGGGGTTGAAACTGTTCGCGAGGAGTTCGAGGTAGGCGTCCCACTGGCCGTGCGCGCGGAGGTCTTCGGCGAACCGCGCGATGGGCTGATTCGTGATCGTGAACAGGCCGTGGAAGACGATGCCGAAGTCCCGCTGCAGCGCCTCTTTGTAGTCTGCTTCCAGTTCCGCCTGCGGCCCCGGCAGCTTCGCGCCGAGCGGATTGTAGACGAGGTTCAGCGGCAACCGCGTGCCGTAGCCCACGGCGTTGAGTTTCCGCAGCGCGGAGATGCTCTGGGCAAAGACCCCGTCCCCCCGCTGCGCGTCCACATTCCCCGCCGTGTAGCAGGGCAGCGACGCGATGACCTCCACTCCATGTTCCGCCAGATACTCCGGCAGCCAGGCAAACGGCTTCGTCTCGATGATCGTCAGATTGTTCCGGTCGATGACGTGCGCGCCCGCCGCCCGCGCCGTCTCCACGAAGTAGCGGAAGTGTGCGCTCAACTCTGGCGCCCCCCCGGTGATGTCCACGATCTCCGGCCGATGCTCCGCGATCCACGCGCCCACGCGCGCCGCCACCGCGGCGTCCATCATCTCCGTGCGCCACGGCGCGGCGTCCACATGGCAGTGATGGCACGCCTGATTGCACTTCCGCCCGACATTGATCTGCAGCGTCCGCAGCTTTCCCCGCTCCAGCGTCAGCCCGTGCGCGGAGAGTTTTTCGACGAAGCGGTTCATGCGTCTGGGGTCCTTCCAAATTCCGTCATTTGGTCAAATTCCGGAATGGTTGTGCTCGCACAAACTTTGTGGGCGTGGCGCAAAGCTAACAGCAGTCCCCGCCGTCGCGGCACTGGCTCGCGTCCGTGGTGGCGTCATAGTCCTGGCCCTTGGTCTCCTTCGGTTGGCGCAGGCGCAGGCCGGAGCAGTCGAAAGGCCGCGCGTCTTCCGGCGCGATGGGCGCGACCGGCGTGCGCGGCTCGATGCACTCGAACGCCCCGCAATACGGCTCGCGCTGGTAGAGCTGGAACGTCTTGTCGCAAACCGCGGAGCGTTCGCCCCGCTCGAAGGCATGGCCGTCGTCGTCGAGCACCTTCTTGAACGGCCCCTTGTAAATCACGGCCTGCCCGCGCTCGAAGCTCGCGCCCTGCTTGCCCTTGAACGCCTCGATCGTCACCGAGCGAAACTCAATTCCCTGCACCGTCCGCCACGGTTCCGCGTCGCGTTGCAAAATCCGCACTCCGTAGAACCCCGCGTCGGTGAACGCGCGCACGAACCCGCTCTCCGTCAGTGCGCCGCTGATGCAGCCGCTCCACAGCTCGGGATCGTTCTGCATCGCCAGCGGCACTTCCTCGTCGCTCACGATGTCGCTGATCACGGCGCGCCCGCCCTTCCGCAGCACGCGGAAAATTTCCTCGAAAAGCGGCCGCTTCGCGCGGCCCTCCACGAGATTGAGCACACAGTTTGAGACCACCACATCCACCGCGTCATCGGCCACCAGCGGATGCCGCACGCGCAGTTCCGCCGCGAGTTCGCCCGCGCGGAGAAAAGCGTGGGCGTCGGCGATGGGCCGCGCTTTCAGCTCCGCGTCCAGTCGCTCCAAATCCAGGGCGAGATCCTGGATGCGGCCCTTGCGAAACTCCACATTGGCAAACCCGATCCGCTCCGCCACGACGGGCGCATTACGCCGCGCGACCTCCAGCATCGCATCGGTCATGTCCACGCCGATCACGCGCCCCGTCGCGCCCACCACCTGCGCCGCGATGAAACAAATCTTTCCCGTCCCGCTCCCGAGATCGAGCACCGTCTCCCCGGCCCGCAGATGCTTGCTCGGATCGCCGCAGCCGTAGTCGCGCTCGATGACCTCCTGCGGGATGACTTTCAAATACTGCGGATCGTAATCCACCGGGCAGCAGAGCGCCGCTTCACAGCACTCCGCCCCGGAGGAGTAGCGTTCTTTGACGGCAGTCTCGACGTGGATTGGGTTCATGGTGCGGCGTTGTTGGTTGTTGCCGCGGCAGCAAATCCGCCGATCCCCTTTGACGCAAGCCGCCGGAAGATATTCCGGCTCCCAACCAATACGCGGACGCTGCTCATGGACTGGGCGGCGAGTGCGGTGGCCGGGCGTCGGCGGGCCTCCTACTCCGGCGCGGGGCTGCGGGCGCACGATGAAGGGGAGGCCGGGAGGCTGCTCGCGCGGGGGTTGGAAGGGCTGGGGTTGACGCTGGCGCAGGCGGCTGCGCTCAAGAAGACGGACGCGCGCAAGCAGGCGTTGGCCTGGCTAGTGAAGAGCCGCACGGTGGTGGGTGACGAGTGGATCGTCGCCCGGCTGGAAATGGGCCACCGCAGCAATGTCAGCCGGGCGGTTTCGGCCTATCGCGAACCGCAAGCAGCGGAACGCCGGAAGCTGCTGAAAATTCTGCACACATGCACGGACTGACCCGAATGGCGCTAAGATAAGGAGCTTTTGAGATAAGCCGCTCGGGGTGTTTACTCTGAAAACAGGCCTTAACTTAGCGCCATTC
>CAIQUL010000341.1 GCA_903874975.1 uncultured Chthoniobacter sp.
CCTCGCCGACGTGCTTGGGCGGCCCATCCACCCGAACGACGAAATGGAAGCCTCCCTCCGCGGCGCCGCCGTTTTCGCCCTGGAAAAACTCGGCATCCCCGTGCCCGCTGCCGCCTTTGGCAAAGCCGTCAAACCCCGCCTCACTTACGCCCGCCTCTACGCCGCCGAGCGGGAAAAACAGCGGGCGCTGGAAAAGTAGCTCGGACTAAAGTCCAAGCTGCATTTTCGCGCGCGCAGCCGCGCACTCCGGGTGGAGCACTCGACCCGAGTGCCCTTTGCGGCGACCCGCCGCAAAGACCGTGGGCGCGCAGCTGTCATTTCACCCGCCCATCCCCGAGCGACCCGCGCACCCGTGTCCTCGGCGGGTCGCCGAGGACTGCACTCGGGTCGAGTGCTCCACCCGGAGTGCGCCGGGATTCCCGGTTGACGCCCCCACCCCGTTCGCGTACCTCTCCCGCCCGCGAACGCGCACGGCGGAGTAGCCAAGTGGGAAGGCCGAGGTCTGCAAAACCTCTACGAGTGGGTTCGACTCCCACCTCCGCCTCGTTCGTCGTTCCCGACGGAGGCCGACACCTTGGCTAGCCCGGTGCGCTTTCGAGCGTGAACTCGACCTGCAGGCCGGTGGGCTGGAAATGGTGAGGCGGGTGCATGGGTGCGGCGGAGGCGATCATAACCAAGGCGGCGGCGAGGCGGGAGATTTACACTTCCTTAACAAAAAGCCGCCGGGCGATGCGGAGAAACCCCAACGCGTAGGCGGTGACAAGGGCGCCGAACGCCCCGGGCAAAAGCCACCGGTTGATCGCGAGAAAAAGCCCGAGCGCGACGGCGACCGTGAGCGCCCGCGCCCGCCTGCACCGCCGCTCGTGGCGGCGCTCGACGCGAATCACAACGGGGAAATTTCCGCGGACGAAATCGCGGACTCCGCGAAAGCGCTGCGCACGCTCGATCAAAACGCCGACGGCCAGCTCGGCCCGCGCGAATACGTGGCGCCGCCTCCGGGTGGGCGTCCCGACGGCGACGGCGATGGCCCGAAGCCGCCGCGTCCGCCGCAGGAGCCGGAGTAACATTTGGCGAGGCCGGAGACTTCACCGGCACCCGCACGACCCCGCAGTGGCCCCGCGCCGCTGCGGGGTTTTTCGCGTCCGGCGCCGCGCCGCCGGGGGTGAGAGGTCCTTCGACTGCGCTCCGCAAAGCCTCCGCTCCGCTGCGGATGACATTTCTAAAACCGCAACGTGACCATCCGCCGGTTCTTCGTGTCGGCGACGTAGAGGCGATTTTGGGCGTCCACGGCGAGACCCCACGGCGTGCCAAACTCCCCCTCTCCTCCGCCGGTGCGTCCGAACTGGCCGAGCAGCCGGCCCTCCGGGCTCACGCGCGAGAGCCGGCCCGCGCCATACTCCACGATGTAGAGCGCGCCGTCGCCGCCGGTCGCGATGTCGTAGGGCAGGTTGAAGGCGAGCGGCTGGCCCTCCGGGCCGAGCAGGCCGAGGTATTTTCCGTCGTCGCTGAAAATGAGCACGCGGTTGTTGATCGCGTCCGCCACGTAGAGCCGCCCGTCTTTCCACGTGAGCCCGGAAGGCCGTTGAAACTGGCCCGGCCCGGTGCCGAAGCTGCCGAAGCTCGCGAGCCATTGGCCCTCGCGCGAAAACTTCTGCACGCGGTCGTTCCCGCCGTATTCGCAGACGTAAAGATTCTCCGCCGCGTCCGTGCAGATGCCCACGGGGTAGATGAATTCGCCGTCTTTCCTCCCGTGCGCTCCGGTGTTTTTCAGCCACGCACCCTGCGCGTCGAACCACACGACGCGATGATAGTGCGTGTCGCACACCACCACGCGCCCGTCGCGCAGGACGACGATCCCCTCGGGCTTGCCGACGCGCACGTCGAGCATCTGCCACTGGCGCTGCACCGTGCCGTTAACGTCGTAGATGAGGACGCGTCCCGCGGTGTCGAGCGCGGCGATTTCGCCGTCGTTGCCGATGGCCACGCTGCGCGGAGTCGGCAGCGTCGCGCCGTCGGGCGGGACACTCCACACCCGCCATTCGCGCGCGGTCAGCGCGGTCGCCTGCGGGGCTCGTCCACAACCCGCGACACACAAAACCACCGCGAGGGCGAAGCCCCAAAGCAGTGGCGCAGGCTTCCAGCCTGTGGCCGTCCGCCGGGCATCCTTGCCCGGCGAAAAATGAAACCGTCCCGCCGTCATCCGCGCACCCCCAGCGTCACCCGATCCCCCGTTTTCAATCCTCCACCCACTGGCCGGTGAAAAAACATCCGCGATCCCGCCGCGCGCGCGTGCCGCAATTCCAGCTCCTCCACCGCTCCGCGAAACCGCACTTCACCCACTGCGATTTCTCCCGCCGCCGCGCGTTTCATAGCTACCTGCTCCGGCCGGAAGCAGCGCGGGCTCTCGATCTCCGCGCCGAGCCAGAGCGCGGCTTCGTCCGGCGTGAGCCAGTTGCCTGGGCCGAGGAAAGTCATCAGCTCGGCACTCGGTGGCGCGGCGTAAAGTTCGCGCACCGGGCCGTCGTGGACGACGCGACCAGCGCTCAGGCAGACCACGCGCTCCGCTTCGCCGAGCACGATCTCGGGGAGGTGCGTGGAGAAAACCAGCGACGCGCCGGTGGCCGCGAGGTGCTCGCGGATGACGCGCCAGTAGCTGCCCGCGCGCGCGGGATCGACGTGCGCGAGCGGCTCGTCCATCACGAGCACGGCGGCGCGGGCCGCGAGCGCGCGGGCGACCGAGAGGCGGGCCTGCTCGCCCTGGCTGAGTTCGTGCGGTCGCGCATCGGCGCGTGCCGTGAGGTCAAAGGCGGCGAGCAGCGCGTCGAGCCCCTCGCCGTCAGGGCGCGCGATGGCGAGATGCTCGCGCGCTGTGCAATGCGGCCAGAGCCCGCCGTCCTGCGGCACCCACGCGAGCGACGCCGTCCCGCGCACGCTGCCGAACTCCGCTTTCTCGAAACCGGCGAGCACATTGAGCAGCGAAGTTTTCCCCGCACCGGACCACCCGATCACGGCGGTGACGCCGGGGCGCAGCGTGAGCGACACGTCGCGCAGCCGCGCCGGCGCGAGCGCGACGTTTTCGAGAATCCAGAGCGGGTCGGCGGCCATCAGCGCCGTGCATACCAGCGCGCGGCGGGCGCGGTCAAAAGCAGAACCGCCACGGGTGCCGCGAACGCCGCGAGGAACATCGCCGAGAGCACCGCGGTCTGGCCGTAGTGCGCGAGATTGTGCAGCCGCACGAAGACCGGCGTGAGGCCGACGGGCGCGAGGATCGAGCCGGCGGTGAAGTCGAAATACGCCGAGCAGAAAAGCAGGAACGCGGCGAGCCAGCGGCGGCGCGTGTCGAGCCGCCAGACGAGCGCGGCGGAGTTGCTCAGCTTGGCCAAATGGAGCGCGGGAGCGCGGCGCGAGGAGTCGAGCAGCCAGCGGAGCGGGAGCGCGAACGGGAGCAGCAGAAGCGTGAGCGCGAGGAGCAGCGGGAGCGGCGTGTCGTACGCGGGATGCAGCAGCGGAAGCTGGAAGGCCGCGAGGAGCGCGAGCGAAAGCAGCAGCGCGCCGAGCAGGCCGGGTGCGGCGAGCACCGTGGCGCGGACGCCCTCGGCTGCGGCTGTCCGGCGGACGCCCCGTCCGCCGAACCACGGACGAGGGC
>CAIQUL010000342.1 GCA_903874975.1 uncultured Chthoniobacter sp.
AGCAGCGAGCTGTCATCGCACTCGGCAAGCACCGTGCCGTCCTCCTTTTTCAGCGTGAGCATCGCGTCCAAAAAATCCCGCCCGCCGAGCCGCACGCCCACGACTTCCGCCGCGATGCGCTGCCCCTTTTTCGCCTCAATGACGAAGCGATCCGTCTCCTCGCCCGCGAGGCTGCCCGCGACCGTCGTACCCAACGCGATGGGCTGCACCTCGTCCTTTTTCGGCGCGGAGCTGGTGCCGCGGTCGTTGTCTTTCACCACCGGATACGGCGTGACGTAAAACGTGCGCGCATCGCCCAGGCCGGTCGCCGTCCACACGCGCACCGTGTGCTCGCCGAGCGCCGCGTCCGCCGCGATTTTGATCTTCGCCTTGAACTTCCCCACGGCCGCTTCCGCGACGCCCGTCACTTCCAAACCGCGACCGTAAAAAACCAACCCGCGCGCATCTTCCAGCCGCGTCCCCTCGCACACCACCTCCACCTCCGTCCCGCGCTGCCCGCCCGCCGGCACGATGCGCGAAAGCGTGGGCGAAGCCGCCTGTGCCGCCGCAGCCAGCGCGAACGCCGCGCTCGCCGCGCCGCTACGCCAGAAGCTCGGTGACGACACTGCCAGTGCGGACGATGTCGATCGGGCGGTTCCCCGGCGCGATCAGTTTCTTTTCCGGCGCGATGCCGAGCTGGTGATAGACCGTGGCAGCCATGTTTTCCACGGTGAGCGGATCCTGATCCGGCTCCGAGCCGGTCGGGTCGGACGAACCATAAACCAGCCCGCGCTTGAACCCGCCGCCCGCGAAGACCACGTCGAACACGCGCGGCCAATGGTCGCGCCCCGCGTCTTTGTTGATCTTCGGCGTGCGGCCAAACTCGGACGTGACCATGACAATCGTGGTGTCGAGCAGCCCGCGCTGATCGAGATCGCGGATGAGCGCCGCGAATGCCTGATCGAACGGCGGGAGCTGCTTCGCGATGCCGTCCTGGATTTTCGCGTGCATGTCCCAGCCGCCGTAGGTCATCGAGACGAAACGCACGCCCGCCTCGACCAGTCGGCGCGCCATCAGCATCCGCTGCCCGGCTTCGCCCTTGCCGTACTCCGCGCGCATCGCCTCGGGCTCCGCCGCGAGGTTGAAGGCCTCACGCGCTTCCGGCGCGGAAACCAGCGCGTAGGCCGCCTGGTAAAAGCTGTCCATCGCGTCGAGCGCGTCGCTTTTCTCCAGCGAGCGGAAGTGCTCGTCCACGGTCGAGAGGATGTTCCGCCGCCGGTCGAACCGCTCCGGCGTGATGCCCTGGCGCATGTTCAGGTCGCGCACCGCGAAGCCCTGGCTCGCCGGATCGCCGCCGAGACTGAACGGCCCGTAAGCCGTCGAGAGATAGCCGCTGCCCGCGAATTCGTTCGGCATATTCGGCACGCAAACGTAGGGCGGGAGTTGATTGCGCGAGCCCAGTTCGTGCGCCACGACCGAGCCCATCGAGGGAAACTGGATCGCCGGCGACGGCCGGTAGCCGGTGAACATATTGTGCGTCCCTCGCTCGTGCGCCGCCTCGCCGTGGGTCATCGAGCGCACCACCGTGATCTTGTCCGCGATCTTCGCCGTCTGCTTGAGGTGCTCGGAAAAGCGCACGCCATCGAGCTTCGTGTCGATCGACCCCAGCGCCCCGCGATACTCCACCGGCGCGAACGGTTTCGGATCGAACGTCTCCTGCGCCGACCAGCCACCCGGCAGGAAAATGTGGATCAGCGACTGCGCCACCGCCGGCGGCGCCACGATCCCCGGCGTGGAAGTCTGCGCCGCGCGCAGTTTGAAAAAATCACCGAGCGTCAGCCCCAGCCCGCCGATCAGTCCGGTGTAAAGAAACTCCCGGCGCGAGGGTCGGCGGAAATGCGCGGGATCATCGAGCCAAGTCACAGGTTTGCTTTCGCTCATGGTGATTTGCGGGTTGAGTTTTGCTGGGCGCGAGTGCCGCACCCTAGCGGCGGGCGTCCTGAAAGCAAACCCGGTTCAGGCCCGAAATCAGCCGCAGCGTCCCGGAGGCAAGCAAAGCGGAAAACCTTCCTTGGGGGAAATTTCCCCACCCGCCCCGCGCGTTCGTCCGCTCGCCGAAAACCGCAGGGGAACTTCGATTTCGTTGAGTTTCCGCTTTGGTCCCGGTTCGTTGCCGCGCAAGATTTCAACCTTATGAACTCGCCGGCCGAAATTCGCACTTTGGTTACCGACATCGTTCAAGCGACGCCGGTCTTCGACATCCACACGCATCTCTACGATCCGGCGTTTGGCGAGCTACTGTTGTGGGGAATCGATGACCTGCTCACTTACCACTACCTCATCGCGGAGGGGTTCCGGCAGTCGGATGTGCCGTATGAGAAATTCTGGGCGCTGTCGAAGACGCAGCAGGCCGACCTGATCTGGGACGCGCTTTTCCTCCGGCACTCGCCGGTCTCGGAGGCGTGCCGCGGGGTGCTGACGGTGCTGCAGGCGCTGGGTCTGGATGTGCGGAAGCGCGATCTGCCGGCGCTGCGCGCGCACTTTGCGCAGTGGGAGGTGGGGGAGTTTACGACGCGCTGTCTGGAACTGGCTAGGGTGCGCCAGGTCTGCATGACGAATTCGCCATTCGACCCGCTGGAGCGGCCCGTGTGGGAGCGCGGGTTTGCGCGCGATCCGCGGTTTGCCGCGGCGCTGCGCATCGATCCGCTGCTGCTCGATTGGGCCAACACCGCGCCGCAACTGCACGCGTGGGGCTACGAGGTGCGCGCGGATTTTTCCGGCCAGACCTTCGGCGAGGTGCGGCGGTTTCTCGCCGACTGGACGCGCCGCATCGACGCCCGCTACTGCATGGTCTCGCTGCCGGCGGAGTTTGCGTTTCCGGCGGAAACGGCCGAGGCGCGGTTGATCGAACACGCCATCCTGCCGCACGGACGAGAGCACGGGCAGGCGTTCGCGCTGATGATCGGTGTGCGGCGCGGGGTGAATCCGCAACTCCGCATGGCGGGCGACGGCCTGGGGCTGGCGGATGTCGGCGCCGTGGAAAATTTGTGCGCGCAATTTCCGGCGAACAAATTCCTGGTGACGATGCTGGCGCGGGAGAATCAACACGCGCTCTGTGTGGCGGCGCGAAAATTCCGCAACCTCCACGTTTTCGGCTGCTGGTGGTTCCTGAACAACCCGTCGATCATCGAGGACATGACCCGCATGCGGCTGGAAATGCTCGGCCTGAGCATGACACCGCAGCACAGCGACTGCCGGGTGCTCGATCAGCTCGTTTACAAATGGAGCCACTCGCGGGGGATCATTGGCCGAGTGCTCGCGGAGAAATACGCGGACCTCGCGGCCACCGGCTGGGAGCCGACGCGCGCGGAGATCGAGCGCGATGTCCACGATCTCTTCGGCGGCGCGCTGGAGCGCTTTTTGAAAGATTAAGCGCCGCCTCACTGGCTCCGCCACTCCCCTTTCCCGCGCCCTGCGGAGCCGCGAAACCCTGTTGGATAAAGGGTTGGAGCGGGCGAAGAGACTCGAACTCTCGACATCTTCCTTGGCAAGGAAGTGCTCTACCAACTGAGCTACGCCCGCGTTTAACGAGGCGGATAATACGTGGGGGGATTTTGCGTTGCAAGCGATTTTTCCCGCGTCGCCGCGCGAAAACCAGGTTGACGATCCGAGGGTGATGCATACGGTCGCTCTAGCGAAAAATTAGAGAAAAACGGAATCGCAAGGAGGGGGCGGGAATCCTCCAAGCTTCACGCCCGATGTCTGACCCAAACAACGAGGATCTCGTAAATACGAAGAACGCCAGCTCGCAGATGACGCTGGGGTTGCCGCAGTCCCCGGACGGCGTCTCGGTGGAGGATCGAGTGCGCACGGCGAGGCTGACGCTGCGGGACAAAGCGCTCCCCAACCGGCTCGTCATCGCGAGCCTCGTTTGCGATTCAGTCGTAATCGCCTACGCGCTGATTTTTAGTTTTTGGCTCCGGTTTCAAACTTCGATTCAGGAGTATTGGGTGCCGGCTGAGCTGACGCTGCAGGATTATGCCGGGTACATTGCCTTTGGAACCATCGCGCTGGTCTTCTCGCTCACCAACTCTGCGCTCTATGAGCGGCATGCGCTGCTGCGCTTCCGCTTCGTGTCACTGCAGATTTTCAAGGCGTCCACACTTTGGTCCCTCGGATTTCTGGGAATCGCCCTGATCTTCAAATTCCAACCTTCGATTTCGCGTGTTTTCGTGGCCATTGCCGCTGTTTTGGTGCCGGTCTCGCTGCTGGTCTGGCGAGCGATCTTCCACGGGTTCCTCGCGCGCTCGTCCGTGGCCGAGAGCCTCCGCCAGCGGGTTCTTTTCGTGGGCTGGAACGAAGCGGCGGAACGGTTGACCGACGCTTTCAACCGCGATCCGGGCAGCGCCTACGAGGTCGTGGGCTGTGTCAGCGCGGCCCACGCCAAATACCGCAGCAAACCGTCCGTCCGGATACACGGCGCGGCGGCGGGGCTGGCTGAACTCCTCCACCGCGAATCGGTGGACATGGTGGCGCTCGCCCAAGTGAATGGCGCCAGGGACGAGATCGTGGGGCTGGCCAATACCTGCGAGCGGGAGATGGTGCAGTTCAAGGTGATCCCCTCCTACTTTCAAATCCTCGTTTCCGGGCTGCATCTCGAAACCGTGGGGGGCATCCCGGTTCTGGGAGTGTCCCGACTGCCGCTGGATCGTTTCGTGAACATCGTCGTCAAGCGCTTCGTGGACGTGGTGGGTGCGGTGGTCGGACTGATGCTCTCGGCACCGTTGATCGCGATTTTCGGAGCACTGGTCTATCGGGAATCGCCCGGCCCCATTCTTTACCGGCAGCGGCGGCTGGGCCGAAACGGGGTGGACTTCGACATCCTGAAAATCCGCAGCATGAAGCTCGACGCCGAGGCGGATGGAAAAGTGGGCTGGAGCACCAGGGAAGATCCGCGGCGGCTGAAAGTCGGGGCCTTCATGCGGAAGTGGAACATCGACGAACTGCCGCAGTTTTGGAACGTGCTCAACGGCGACATGAGCCTGGTCGGACCGCGCCCGGAGCGGCCGGAATTGATCCGCAACTTCAAACACGAGATCCCGCACTACAACGCGCGCCACAACGCCAAGCCGGGTATCACCGGATGGGCGCAGATCAAGGGTCTGCGCGGTGACACCGACCTCACCGAGCGGATCAACTGCGACCTTTGGTATCTCGAAAACTGGAACATCTTTCTCGACTTCCAAATCATGCTCATGACTTTCGTGAAGCGTGAGAATGCCTGCTAGCGCAGGCGTCCCGGTTCGGCTTATGAAAATTCCAGCGGTCATTGCTGGCCTTCTCGCGGGCTGCGCATTTCCTGCGTGGCTCGTGGCCGCGACCCTCTATGTCGATGGTCCAAATGGCAGCGACAGCGCCACCGGGCTGACCCCGGCGACTGCGTGGCGGACCATTCAGCGGGCCGCGAATGTGGTCAATCCGGGCGACGTCGTGATCATCCAGCCGGGGCTCTACGCCGAGTCCGTGACCATCACGCGGCTGGGCACGGACGCTCTGCCGATCACCTTTCGCGCCGCCGGGCCGGGTGTGATCGTGAGCGGAGCCCACCCGGCGATCCGCGCGGGGCAAACCGGGTGGGTTTTGGAAAACGCCGCGCAGCAGCTCTACTCCACGACGCACGCCACGCTCACGACGGAGCCGGCGACCGTGCTCTCGGACAACGTCGATCTTTTCGCCTACGTCACCCTCGCGGAGCTCCAGACCTTAACCCTCGCCAGCGCGAACAACAGTGGCAAGGCCGCTCCCGGTCCGGAGCACGGTTTCGCCTTTTCCGGCGGCAAACTCTACGTGCGGTTGAACGCCCGCTACGGCTCGCAGAATCCCGCGGCCCACGTCATCAAAGCCTCACCCCCGCGCGCCGGCGGGACGCGGGGCGATGTCATCCAGGCACCGGGCGATTACAACTGGAGCGTGCAGACCACGGCTCCCGCGTATGTGGTGCTCGACGGTTTCACCTGCGAGTCGCCGGGCTACTCCGGCGTGTGGATCAAGGCCGGCGCCGTAACGGTGCGGAACTGCACCTTTCTCGGCTGCCGCACCGGCGTCCGCGGCTGGGGCGCGGCGGAAAACCAACCGCTCCCAGGCGAGATCACCGACGACGTCATCGTGCAGGGTTGCGAGTTTTCCCAGTACCCCGCCTGGCAGGACACGTTCGACGTCGTCGCTGCCGCCGAGGCGCTTGCTCCCGAGGCGCAGGCGCAGCTCCCGGCGTTTTTCTGGTGGTCGCGGAAAGGGGGCCCGCGCAGTTCAGAACTGGGCCTGGTGGTGGCGGCCGGGCGGCGCTGGAAAATCCTCGGCAACTACGTCCACGACACCATCGACGGCATCTCCTTCATGTCCGTGAGTTGGAGCGACGAGTGCGAGATCGCCTACAACCGCTTCGAGCAGCTGATCGACAATGCCGTCGAGTCCGAGAACCACGCCCAGCATCTCCGCGCACATCACAATTTCGTGCGCGATGTCTATGAGCCCTTCTCTTACCAACCCAATGGCGGCGAACCCTACCCCGCATCGATCTGGTTCTACCGGAACATCGTCACCATGACCCCCGAGGCCGCTGCCTTCTGGCAAAAGCCGATCCTCGCCTGGACGCCGGGCTGTTTCAAAATCAAGCCGACCGGTTCGACCTTCACCTCCATCGGGCTCGATGGCCTGCTCTGTTTTAACAACACGATCTACTTCCCGAGCGGCAATGCGCTGAGCCTCGGCACGCTGGGTGCAAACACCGGGCCGATCCGGTTTTTCAACAACCTCGTCATCGCCCAAGGTCTGCAAGTCGGTGTCACGACGACGTTCCCCGGAACCGAGTTTTCCCACAATCTGGTCGCCCCCGCCGGGGTCGGGCAACCGGGGCCGGGCAGCATTTTCGCCGGCATCGGCGGCCAGACGGTCACCTCGGCGCTGGCGGTCGGGATGGAAGATTTCGCCGCCGGCCGTTTCGCGCTCGTTCCCGGCAGTCCGGCGATTGGCGGCGGCGTGCTCATCCCCGGCGTCGTTGATTCCTCGACCGACATCGGGGCGCTGCCGGTCCCAACCTCGTTTCCGCGGTTCGACCAATGGCGCTTTCAGTATTTCTATGATGTCCTTTTCGACCCGCTGATCAGCGGCCCCATCGCCGATCCCGACGCCGACGGTCTGGTCAACGTCTTCGAGTGCCTGCATGGGCGGTTCCCGCTCACTTCAGACGGCACCGGGGTGACGCTCACCTCGCTCGATTCCCTCGGGCGGCTCAAACTTTCGTTCGTCCGCCGCCTCGTCCTCCCCGAAGACTTGAGCTGGCTGGCCGAGGCTTCATCCGATCTCACGGTCTGGGAATCCGGCCCGAGCGTCATCGAGACCCTGCCACCCACGGCGGCCGGCCCGGAACTGAAGATAGAAAACGTGCGCGCCACCGCGCCCACCAGCGGGGTGCCGGTGAACTATCTCCGGCTCCGGGCGACGCAACTCAATCTCCCGCCAGGCCGGGTCCCGCTCAATGATCCGTTACCGCCAACCAACGTCGGCAATCTCGTGCTGGATCCTTTCACCGACGGCGGGCGCAACAACGGCGCCGACCCGCTCGACACCGCGTGGTTCACCGTTTACCCGGCAGGTAGTGGAACCCTGCCGACGCTCAATGTGGTGGATGACGCCGCCGGGATCGGGGCCGGCCATGCGCTCTTCATCGACAACGTGACGAATGCCGCGCAGAGCGATTCGAAATCCATCGCGGCGGGCTTTCCGCGGGTCACCCTGACCGCGACCGGCGATCAACTGACCCTCAGCTGCCAGTTTCGGTTCGCGCGCATCGCGGCGAATCACGCGCAGAATTTCTTCCGCTTCGGTCCTTACGACAACCAGGCCACACCCTTCACGGCCGACAACCAATACAAACCGGGGCTCAAAGGTTATCTCGCCAGCGTGAATTTCGGCACGACCGGGTCCGTCCCCGCGCTGCTGGATGAAAGCGGCCTGGAGGGCAATGTGAACTCCGGGTCCGACGTGGCGGTCGTGGGCTCGTTCGGCGGCACCGCGCTCGGCCTGAGCACAGCCGCGGCCAGCTATTCTGCGACGCTCACTTTCACCAAGACGGCGACCGCCGTCACCGCCCGTCTCCGTCTGCTCACGGCGACCGGCACAGTGCTCCTCGACCAGACCGTCACCGACACCACGCCGCTGACCACCTTCAACCAGGTGATCTTTTCCACCAGCCAGAGCGAGGCGGACTACGTGCTCGACAACGTGACGGTCAATTTCACGCCCGCCGGCAATTGAGGCAGCGATGGCTCGCCAAAACGGCGGGACTATTTTCCGGAAGCGAAGCTCCAGCGTTTCGGCAGCCACCGGTCGAACAGACGGGTGGCAAGGATCGGGCCGAGGAGCCCGAGAACCAGGCTGGCCTCAATCCGCATCGAAATCGGACGGTATCCGCCGAGCCGGACGCCGCCGGGCACCAGGTCGGCGGCGCGCGCTGGCGCGCAAAACGGGCGCTTCCCGGGGTGCTTCGGCCGCAGCGGAAAAAGCGAAGACGGCAAAGAAGATGAACGCCGGCATGGTCGCCGTGCTGAAGCAATCGCTCATCATATTGGCGCAGACGTAGGTGGCCGCGCCGAGGCTGCTGAGGAGGGGCAACATGCGTTCGTCGGTGATTTTTCCAGCAGCGAAATACTCCGCCCGCAGCAACTCACCGACCCGCAGAAACACGCCGATGATGACGCAGCAAAGACCGAGAAAACCGGGCAGACCGCCATCGAGGAAAGACTGGAGGAGCGCATTATGCGCGTGCTCGATCCCGAGTAGCTCGAGTGATTTACCCGGCCCCAAACCCACCACCGGATGGTCCTTGAGGTAGTTGATCGCCGTGTCCCAGATGACACCGCGCTGGTCCACGGTCTTGGACTCGGTCGGGTTCAGGAAGGCATCCTCCAGCGTCCTCATCCCCTTCGGAGAAATCGTCTGGATCGTGTCCAGAGCAAAGGTCGCGGTAGACGCGACGAAAACCGCAATGCCGAGGACCAGGGCGAAGGTGCCGAGCAGCTTGCGCGGATTTTTCAGCGCGAGCGCGAGGGATCCCGCGAGGAGGGCGACACAGAACAGGGGGATGTTCGTCTTGGAGAGGTTCTGGAAAAGGCAGACCAACCAGACCGGAAGGAGCAGGAGCGAGACGGCGGAGAGTAGCCGATGGCGGGAATGGTAGAACAGCAGGATGACCGGCGCCGTGGTGGAGCAGAGGATGCCGTATTGGTTGGGGTGGTTCAGGTAGCCGCTTTCGCGGCCGGTCAACGGGCTGGCCACTGGCAGGCCCACGCCGAGCGTCCGCACAGCTTCCACCGAGACAGCCGAAATGATGGCACCACAGGCCAGCCCGATGATCAGCGCGAGCGGAGACGCGCCCTGCTCCCGGGCCAGCGTGTAGAAAAGCAGGAAACACGCAGGGAGGAGCCAGCGGATGATGTGCATCACGGTTTCCTTCGGCAGCCCGCCGCGCAGATGCAGCGCCGCGCCGAAAATGATCAGCGCAACGCCGAGGAAAAACAAAAGGGCGCTCCGTTTGGCCACGAGCAACTGGGGGAATTTTCCGCCCGAACGCGTCAGGAATGCGACCAGTGAGAGCAGGCCGAGCAAGGGAAGGAGCACCTGGAGCGGACTGAAAGGCAGCATCCCGCCTTCGGCTGAGCCGTCACCCTTGAGTTTGAAAACCCAGGCGAAAACTCCGCAGAGAAACAGCATCGCATTGAACCCGTGCCGCACGAACAGCCGCTGGAGGCGCACCGCGTCGGGTAATGGCGGGCGGCGCGGCACGTTTGGCATTTCGACGATGGACGGCTCGCTCATGAGATCGCTTTCCGATATTCCGCCACGACCGCCCCGAGACATTTTTCGGTACCGAAACGCGCGATGGCGGTCGCGCGGTGATTGCACACGCGGTCCGCCGTCCGGTCGGCCAGCCACACCTCCACGCCACGGGTGAAGCCGGCGGCGTCCTCCGCCGGAGCCGTCCAGCAATGGCTCAGACCGCCGTCCGCGATGTCGCTCGTGCCCGGCGCGATGCTGGCCACCAGCGGGAGATCGCAAGCCAGTGCCTCCAGCACGACCAGCGGCCAGCCGGCCTCGTAGCGGGAGGTGAAGACCAGCGCATCCACCGCTTCGTAAAATCCTGCCGGCTCCTCCAGGTAGGGCTTGCGGATAATCCGCGACGCGATCCCCAGCTCTCCGGCGAGCGCCGCCAGCGCCGCATCCAGCTCGCCCTGACCCACGTGAAAGAGCACCGCCTCGGGATGCGCCGCGAGCACCGGCGCGAGCGCGCGATAGAGGGTCTGCGGATCTTTTTGAAAAGATGAGCGCCCGATGAAACCGAGCACCACGCCCGTCGCCGGTAGCCCCAGCTCGGCACGGCGCTTCCGCCGCTGCTCGGCGCTGGCCGGTGCAAAGATGGCGGTGTCCACGGGGTTGTGAATCGTCCGCGCGCGCGCCGGATCGAGCCCCAGCGTGGCGCGGGCAAAGGCGGCTTCATCACGCGAGATATTGATCGTGGTGCCGATGCCGGCGAAGAGCCGCTCAATCCCATTGTAGAGCGCGGACTTCAGCCGCGAGCCGCGCCGGGCCAGCCCGTAATAGGCATGCGGAGAGTAGAAAAGCGGGCCGCGCCAGCCCGCCCCGCGCAGCATCCGCACGAGCGCGCCCGCTTTCGAGCTGTGTCCGTGGATCACATCGGGCCGCAAGCGATTCGCGAAGGCGCGCAGGCGCAAAAAGGCTGGGAGGTCGCGCGGGGCGGGCGCGTTGCCCACCCGGAGATTCAGCGTTTCCCCGCCGGCGGCGCGAACGGCGGCCAGGAGCTTTTGCAGGCCCGCGCTGCCGCGCTCGTCGGAGTAGGCGAGGTGTGTTTCGATCCCCTGGCGGAGGCAGTAGTGGGTGAGTCCCTCGACATGGCGAAAGACGCCGTCGATCCCCGGTTCCGAGACCAGCAGGAGGCGGAGCTTCGTGCTCATGCGGGGCCGCCGAGCAGGCGGTCGTGGAGCCGCGCGGAAAGCGTGGCGGGGTCGAATTCCGTGCGGACGCGGGCCGCGCCGGCCGCGCCGAGACGGGCGCGCAGGGCGGGATCGGCGAGCAATTCCCGGAGGCGCGCGCCGAGCGCCGCCACGTTGCGCTCTTCCACGAGGAACCCGTCCACCCCGTCGCGAATGAGATAGCGCGGACCGCCCGTGGCAAAGGAAACAACCGGCCGCGCGTGCGCCCAGGCCTCGATGATGATGCGGCAGAAGCTTTCCGGCCCCGGAGGCGTGGAGAGCGACGGAATAACAAAGAAAAGTCCCCGCCGATAGACCCTCGCGATGTCGCTGGCGAACGCCTCGAAGCGCACCTGCCCCTCCAGCTTCAACTCCGCGACGAGCGCCGTGAGCGAGCGGTAGTAGTCCTGGTCGAGCACTTCGCCGTAGATGCGAAGCTGGGTTTGCGGGAACTCCGCGGCGATCTCGCGAAACGCGCGGATGAGATATTCGATGCCCTTCCAAGGCGTGATGCGCGCGCAGCAGGCGAAAAACGGCGGGTCGCTGGCCGGTTCGCCCGGTGCCGTTGCGGGCGGATGCACGGCGTTCGGGATCACCTCGCAGCGGGCGCGACCGAGGCCCCATCCTTGGTAAACCGGGCAATCAAAGATCGCCTGCGTGGGCGCGAAGTATTGCGCCCCCGGCATGGCGCGCAGAATCCAGCGCAGCAGATAGTAGTCGAAATCGCGAATGAAGACCGCGCAGCGCAGGCGCCGCCAGAACAGCAACGGGCGCAGCGCCGCGAGCACGAGCCCGCCCTTGTGGCCATTGGCCAGCAGCGCGTCCGGGCGGTCGCGAAAAATCGCGCGGAGGACCGTGAGGAAAGTCACGGCGAACGCCGCCGGGCCGTTGCCCTTGGGCAGTTGCTCGATGGCGAGGTTCGGCCCGGCGAGGCGCTGGAGATCCTCGTAGTGGCGGTCATTGACGACCAACACGCGCACCCGCGCACGCTCGGCCAGCCCCGGCAGCACCGCCGCGATGCTCCGCTCGGCTCCGCCGAAGTCGCGCATGTTCGAGAGGACCAGAATGCCGCCGCGCACGGTCGAGGCGGGCCCGCTCACGGTTTCAGCCCCCCTTTTGGCGCAGCCGACAGACCGAACCGTACTGCTCCTGCGTGAAAAAGCGCGGCAGCAGATCCTCGGTCGGACGCGTTTCGCACAGGATCAATTTGATCTTCGGCAGCAACTCCTCCGGGATGGCTTTGATCAGCTCCTGCTCGCTGCCTTCCGTGTCGATTTTGAGCACGTCGATCCCACCGCGCTCCGCGATGATGCCGCGCAAAATCTCGGCAATCGCTTTCGTTTCCACGTCGATATAGGCGTCGCGCACACCGTCGATCCGCCCGTAGCGCCCGGTCGGCTCGATGCCAAAACGCGCGCGGCCGTTCGTGGGCCAGACCGCGACCTTGTCGAGCCGGTAGCGGGCCTGGTAGGGCCGGAGATTTTCTTCGAGTCCGTCGTAGTTCGCGGGATTCGGCTCGAAAAGATAGACGAAGACATCCGGATTCCGTGTGAGGAAAAAGAGCGCGCTGAGGCCGATGTTCGACCCCATGTCCACGACGGTGCGAAAGTCTCCGCCGGCCTCGTAGTCGAGCCGGTAAAAAACTTCGTTCACGGTCATCACGTCGTCCCGGCACTTGCAGAACGCGGGCACCGTCCCCTCCGGCGTGCGCACCGGCGTCCGATAGGGATAGCTGCCACCGCCAAAAACGTAGCGGCGCAGAAAGGCGAGCGTCTCGCCAGACAGGCGCAGGATATTGCCGAGGGCAACGTAGTGATGCTTCTGCCAGGCAGCGGTCAAGATGCCCTTCCATTTGCGTCTGCTTTTTACCGGTTTCATAGGCTTGTTCCTTCCGTTGCACCGACGACAGGTGGTGTGCTCTCTTTGGGCGGCCCTGTCGATCAGTTAAACGAGGGGATGTGACCTTGGACGGCATCTTCATCGGGTGGTGGTTTTGGCGGTTTCGAGGTGCCCGCGCCATTCGCGGTGTTCTTTTTCGAGCCGGGCCAAATCGTCCGCGAGTGTCGCGGACGTCACGCGACGGCCGAGGCCGTGGGACTCGGCGGCGAGCATCGTCCCGAGCATCATGTCGCCGACTTCCCGCCGGAAGTGGGAGATTTCCCAGTAGTAGCGCATCCGGTTTACGGTCTCGCCGGGTTGGGGAAAAGGCTCGGTGGTGATGGGGTTGAAGCCGCAGAAATCCCACACTTCGGGAGGCGTGGTCGCGCCTTGGGCATTGGCCTCCACGCAGGCGAGGACGGAGGTCATCCATTCCCGGTAGGTGTGGCCGTCGGCCAGCGCGGTGTCGAGGATCTCGGCGTGGAGCGGGTGGATGAAAAGGACGAGCCGGATGTCGCGCTGCGCACAAAAGCGGATCATCGCGGCGAGGGCGTCGAATTGCGGATTGGTGCCGTCGGGGCGCCGTGGATCGTAGGGTTTCGTCCGCATGTCCCTGCGCCAGCGCGCGTTCTCCGCGAGGACGTGGGCGGGTTTGAGATAGGGCCGGAGCAGGCTTTCGTCGCGCAGGCCCTGCGGGTAGCTCACCTTCTTGCCGCGTCCGAGCACCGTGAGCAGGCTGTCGCGGACGGCGCTGGTGGAGAAAAGGGCGGCCGCGAAATCGGGTGGCAGCCGGTGGGTCTGCGGGCGCAGGTCCGCATCCACCGCGAGCCGCTCCTCGGAAAAATCCGCCTCGGGCAGCGAGTCGGCGTCGAACATCCATAGATCCAGGCCGAGCAGGACGAGCTTGGGCGGATGAAAGGCGGCGGCGTGTTCGAGGTAGCGGCGGCACTCGTAGATATTGGCGGCGCTGAGCGCGAGATTGTAGGCGGGCTGCCACAGCGCGGGGTGCGTGGGGGCGAAGGCGGTGAGCACGCGGGAGTTGCCGAGGAGCAGCGTCTCGGCCTGCGTCGTGCGGACGGCGTGCGCTTTGTGCAGCCGTTCGACATTGCAGATGCGCGGGCGCGATTTCACCCAGTCGCCGGCCTTTCCGTAGTGGTGGATGCCGTACGGATCCGTCGCGTAATTGAGCGCACCGGCCCCGCCGACGAGCAGCCCGCAGAGCGCGGCGAGCCAGCGGAGATATTTGGCGGAGGTGGCGGGAGGCATCAGAACTGGAAGTAAAGAAACTCGGCGACCCCGCTGAGCTGGAGCAGCCCGGCGGCCAGAACCGCCGCGCTGGCCACGGCCCAGCCGCGCGAAGGCTGCCAGTGCCGCGGGCCGGTGTCGTCGGCGGATTTGCCGACCTGCGCGAGGCGGAAAATCTCCTGCGTGTTCGGCGCGAAAAAGGCCAGCACCGCGGCCCCAGCCACGAGCAGGCGGTCCATCATGGAACCGGGAAAGATTCCGGCGAGGCCATGCTGACCGACCATGCCGGCGACCAGCGTGAGCGCATCCGGCAGCGTTTTGGCGCGGAAGAAAACCCAGCCGACGAGCACCGCGACAAAGGTCAGCGCCCAGCCCGCGAGCCGCGCGGGCGGCGTGTGGGCCCAGGGGCGCTTCTCGACGGCGCGCGACCACGCGTGATTCACGGTGAGGTAGGTGCCGTGGAGCGCGCCCCAGATGATGAAATTCCACCCCGCCCCGTGCCAGAGCCCGCCGAGGAGCATGGTGAGGAAAAGATTGAAGTAGCGCCGCCCGCCGCCGAGGCGGTTGCCGCCGAGCGGGATGTAGAGGTGGTCGCGGAGAAAACTGGAGAGGGTGATGTGCCAGCGCCGCCAGAAATCGACGATGTCGCGGGCTTTGTAGGGCGAGTCGAAATTGAGCGGAAACGAGACGTTGAACATCCGCCCGAGGCCGACCGCCATGTCCGAGTAGCCGGAGAAGTCGAAGTAAAGCTGGAGCGCGTAGGCGAAGACGCCGAACCACGCGGCCGCCACGCCGAGCGCGGTGCCGCTTTCCACGAGACCGAAAGCCCGGTTGGCGATGGGCGAAAGGCTGTCGGCGATGACGGCCTTTTTGAACAGGCCGAAGGCGAAGAGCGAAAGCCCGGCGGCGAAGTTATCCGGGTTGAAGCGCCACGTTTCCTTTTTCGCAAACTGCGGCATGAGCGAGCGGTAGAGGACGATCGGGCCGGCGATGAGATGCGGAAAAAACGACACGAAGAGCAGGTAGCAGCGGAAGTTGTATTCCTTGGTCACGCCGTGGAAGGAGTCCACGAGGTAGGCGATCTGCGTGAAGGTGAAAAAGGAGATGGCCAGCGGGAGCGCGATGTGGCCGATGGCGAAGTGCGTGCCGGTCACGGCATTGATGGTGTCGGCGAGAAAGTTCGCGTATTTGTAATAGGCGAGCACGGCGAGGTTCACGGTGACGCCGCAGGTCAGCGCGAGCTTCGCCGGCGCCCGGGCCCCGCGCCCATTGGCGGCGCTGATGCGCACGCCGAGCAGGTAGTTAAAGACGATCGAACCGACGATGATGCCGAGGTATTTCGGGTTCCACGGAGCCGTCGGGTCGGGGTTCCACCACGCGTAGAAACCCAGCGAGAGGACACTCAGCCAGAGCGACGCGGCGCGCGTCCAACCGGCCCCGCCGAGCAGAAAAAAGCCGAGGAGGCAGAGGGGGAGGAACGCGAGGAGGAATTCGTAGGAATTGAAAAGCATGCCGGCGAAACCTGGCTACCCGGCGGGCTTGCTACAGACGAAGATCGGCTCTTCGGGATTCAGCGCGAACCGGTTCTCCGCACCGCCAAAATCCGCGGGTTCCTTTTCCCACCGGAAGACCTCGACCGCGAAGCCCACGGAGGCGAGTCGCTGCTCGTAGTCGCGCGCGTAGATGCGGCAGTGATCCTCCTGGCCGAAGCGCCGGATGCGCTCGGCCACCGGAATGTCGGTCAGGTCTTCATCGGTCTTTTCCAGCACGGTGGAGATCGGCGTCTGGATAATCGCCAGCCCGCCGGGCTTGAGCGTGCGGAAGATTTCCGCCATCGCCTTGCGGTCGTCGGGCACGTGTTCCATGACGTGGTTGCAGAGCGTGAGGTCAAAGGTGTGGTCGGCAAATTGGATGGCGGTGACGTCGAGTTTTACGTCCACCACTTTGGAGAAGAGATCGCCGGTCGTGTAGTCGATGCCGGGGACTTTGCGGAAGAGCTTCTCGAGCACGCGCTCCGGGGCGATGTGCAGGACTTTGCTGGCTTTGCGCAGCGCGGTCGTGCGCGTTTTCAAATAGAGATAGACGAGCCGCTCGCGGTCATACGAGGAGCAGCCGGGGCAGAAGGCGTCGCGCCGCCAACCGCCGCCGACCACGTGCTTTTCAAAGAGCACGCCGTGCCGGTAACCGCGCGGGATCATCCGGCGGAAACCCCGCCCGCAGAGGGGACACGAGTAGCGATCGCCCGCGTAAAGCACCGTGTAGGCGCGGCACGCGATCTCTTTCAGCTTCCCGTGATATTGCTCGGGCACGATGGATTTCAGCAGTGTTTTCATAGGCTAGGCGGTCACGGGGGTGGACGGCGTGCGGGCAGCATGGTCGGCGAGCACGGCGGCAAAGGTGCCCTCCGTGAGGTCGAGGATGCGGTCGATGGTGTAGCGGGCGCGGATCGTTTCGACACCGGCCGCGGCCACGCGCTGGGCGTGGGCCGGATCATCGAGCACCCGCTCCATGAGTGCGGCCAGTGCGGCGGGTTCGTTCCTGGGGTAAACGAGCGCGGAGACCCCGGGCTCGACGACCTCCAGAATCGAGCCGTCATCCGCGCCAATGAGCGGCGTGCCGCAGGCCATGGACTCGATGATGGTGCTGGAAAACGGTTCCCCATAGACCGACGAGAAAATGAAAGCGGCGGCGCTTTTCATCCGCGCTGTGACCTCCGGGCGGGTGAGCTGACCAGGGAAGCTGACGCGGTCGCGCACGCCTTCGGAGTCGATCAGCGCTTCGAGCCGGTCGCGGCAGGTCGGGATGAAGGACGCGCCGGCAAACTCGATTTTCCACGCCAGTTCGGGTCGCTTCCGCCGGAGCAGTCCGGCGGCCGTGACCACGTTGTGGAGGCCCTTCGATTCATCGATCCGGCAGGCGAGGAAAAAGGTGGGCGGCTGCGCGCGCGGGCGGTCCACGTCGGGCGCCAGCGGGAAGTCGATGCCGCGCGAGATGACGTAGCGGTGCGGCGCGGTGTGTCCGCGCTCGGCTTCCCGGTCGCGGAGAAAACTGCTGACGTAGGCGACGTGGCGGAATTCCACCCGCTCCTCCGCGGCCCGCCAGCCCCGGCCGAAAAGTCGCAAGCCAAGCGCATAGCCGCGAACCGTTTTCGGGCGGTGGTAAAAGTGATCGGCAATGCAGGTGCCGCCCGCGTGCCAGAGGATCGGAATGCCGCGGCGCTGAATCGGTTCGGCGACCGCGAAGCTGATCCGCAGCAGGCCGAAGCAGTAGCCCAGATCGTAGTCGCGCCCCCGGAGGAACTCCTCCATCGCCGGGACGTTCTCGCCCGCGACCCAGGTGCTTTCCCACAGTCGCGCCAACCTTTCCGCGTGGCGCAGCGGACCGCGGGATTTGCTCACCGGCACGTAGCGAAAAATGCGGTGGACCCACGGCGGATCAGTGCGCGCGCCCTGGTAGGTTTCGCGAAACTTACTGGTGACGATCTCCACTTCGTGCCCGCGGGAACGCAGCGCCTGCGCGATCTGAAACGCCCGCAACTCAAAGCCGCCGTCAAAGTCAGGCGGACATTTGTTCGTGACGAGGAGGATGCGCAGCGGGCGGGTCATTGAGGCGTGGCGCGCGCGGGTTCGCTGAGCACAGGGCCGGCCAGGGCGTGGCCGCCCTCGGTGCCCCTGGCATGGGCCCCGACGTCTTGGGAAAGTCCGGGCAGATTCTCCGCCGCCACGCCTTTCCCCACAGCGGGGCTCTTTGCACGAAGGCCGAAAAGCCGCCGCGTCGGGTTGGTCAGAAGCAGCTTCGCGGCATCGTCCAGCGCCTGCCCCGCCGGACCGGCGAAGCGGGTGCCCGGACCGCGCGCACCATCCGCCCCCGGGGCGGTCAGATTGCCGTCGAATTCCATGCCGGAGAGGTCCGTGGCGTCGCGGTAGCGCTCGGGCATGAGGTTGCGGGTGACGACGAGATTGTTCAAAAAGCGCAGCCCTTCGAGCCGGCGGTAGCGCAATCCGCTGAAGCTGAAAAAATCCCCGGTCGGCAGGATGACGGTGTTGTTGTAAGCGGTCAGCCCGGTGCCGGGGAGTTTCACCGGCGTCGTCGGCACGCCCTTCATGTGCGGAGCGGCCCAATTCCCATCGTCGCACTTCAGCTCGAAGCAGCTCGGCGGCAGGCCGAGAGCGGCCCAGAGTTTCGCGCCGCGTGCGGTGGAGCTCACCGTATTGTGGTGAAAGGACACCGGTCCCGGCCACGGCGTGCCGCCTTTCGGATTCCATGAAAAGGCGTCGAAGACATCGATCAAGGCGTTGTGGTGCGCTTCGAGCCGACCGCAGCGGTCGCCGGTCTCGATGGCGCTGTCCACGATCCGCTCGAAAGTGTTGTGCGCGATCTCCACGTCGCGGGCCCGGTTCAGCGAGACCGCCGCAAGGCCGTCCACGGCGTCGTGAATGTAGTTGCCGAGAATTTTCCACCGTGCGCCGATGTCCACCGCGATCCCGGAATCGTAAGCGTG
>CAIQUL010000343.1 GCA_903874975.1 uncultured Chthoniobacter sp.
CCAGCACCGGCGCGAGATTCGCGCGGATCATGGGCAGCCAGGTGTCGGGGAGCTTTTCGCGCCAGAGGAGCATGGCGTTCTTTCTAAACCTCCGCGCCATGCGCGGCCAGCCCACATCCAACCCGCGCCCATTGGGACATTCGTCATTTCCCGCCGCCTCCGCCCGCCGGGAACTCCGCGCAGGATGACCGGTTGTCGGGGGACGCGCCACCCGGCGCGTCGCGTCTCTATTTGCGAAAGGACGCCGTAAAATCGTCTGTTTGCACCTTCACCACTTTCTTCTCCCGCGTGGAGCCGGCGATCAATTCGTTCAGCTTCGCCTCCCACGCCGCGCCGTCCATCGGCAGCTCCACGGTCTGCTGGAGCAGCGAGGAGTAGAGCAGCACGTTCGCCAGCTCCACCGAGCCGAGCCCCTCGTGGCCGGGCGCGATGAGCGGTGTGCCGTCGAGGATCGCATCCACGAAGTTTTGCATCAGCGTGGCGTGCGGGTTGGCCGCACTTTCAAAGGGAATCTCCAGATGCGTCACCTCCGGCTTCGTGAATCCGCTCGTCGCCGTCCGACTGAACTCCGCCATGTCCGCCCCATTCCGCGCGAAAGTCAGCCGATCGTTTTCCAGCACCAGCTTGCCGCGCGTGCCGATGATCTCGAGGCGGTTCGTGCCGGGCGCTTCGCCGGTCGAGGAGACAAACACGCCCGTCGCGCCGTTCGCCCATTCGAGATGGCAGCTCACGCTGTCCTCCACCTCGATGTCGTGAAACTGCCCGAGCTGGCAAAAGCCGCGCACCCGCGCCGGCTGCCCGCAGAGCCACTGCAGCATGTCGAGCTGGTGCAGGCACTGGTTCAGCAGCACGCCGCCGCCCTCGCCTTTCCACGTCGCCCGCCAGCCGCCGCTCGCGTAGTAGGCCTCGGTGCGAAACCAGTCGGTGATGATCCAGTTCACCCGCACCAGCCGGCCCAGCTCCTCCGCGAGCAGCCGCCGGATTTCCAGATACCGCGGCTCCACGCGCATCTGAAACATCCCCGCGAAGACCTGCCCCGGATGCTCCCGCGCCACGGCGCAGAGCCGCTCGGCGTCCGCCTTGTGCGCGGAGATGGGCTTCTCGATCATCGTGTGCAGCCCGGCGCGCAGCGCCTCGATGCCGAGCGTGGTGTGGAGAAAGTGCGGGGTCGCCACGACGAGGGCGTTGATCTTCCCCGAGCGGATCATTTCCGTGCAGTCGGAAAAGGTGGCCACGCCCTGCGCGGCGAACGGTTCGAGATTGGGCGCGTGCGTGTCGCTCACCGCCGTGAGTTCGCAACGCGCGATTTTTCCCGCGAGCAAATAGCCGGTGTGAAATTTTCCGATATTGCCGAGGCCGACGATTCCGAGACGAACTTTGGACATAATGCGCCGGAGGTTCGCTGGCCGTGAAAAGCCCAGGCAAGCTCTTTCGCAACCTCCCGCGGGCGACTCCGCGCGCTTTCCATTCCCGGCCCGACCGCCTAGTTCTTCGGTCCATGTTCAACAAGCGCTACGCCGCCCCCGGTTCCGCTCCGGCCACCCTCGCCACCCTCACCACGCCGCACGAGGCCGCCCAACCGGCCATGCGACTGATCGAGTACGACGGCACCAGCCTCGTGGAAAAAGCCGTCCCGACCATCGCCGACCTGCCCACTTTCACCGACGACGGCCGCATCCGCTGGCTCGACATCGAGGGGCTGGGCGACGCGGAGATTTTCCAGGCGCTCGGGGAAAAATACGGGCTCCATCCCCTCGCCCTCGAGGACGCGCTCCACACCGGCCAGCGACCGAAGATGGAGCCGTACGAAAAGCACCTCTTCATCGTCGCGCAGATGGTCTATCGCGACACCGAACTGCAAATGTGTGGCGAGCAGGTCAGCATGTTTCTCGGTCACAATTTTCTCGTCACCATCCAGGAGGAAGTCGGCACCGATGTCTTCGATCCCGTGCGCGCCCGCATCCGCGCGGGCCGCGGCTCCATCCGCAAACTCGGCGCCGACTATCTCTGCTACGCGCTGCTCGACGCCATCATCGACCACTGCTTTCCCATCCTCGAATCCCTCGGCGACGCCCTCGAGGAACTCGAGGACGAGGTGCTCGAACACCCGCAGGCCTCGTGCATCGCCACGCTCCACCGGCACAAGCGCACGCTGGCCCAGCTCCGCCGTTTCGTCTGGCCCGAGCGCGATGTCTGCAACGCCCTCCTCCACGACGAAACCGGCCTCGTCTCCCCGCAGACGAAAGTTTTTCTGCGCGATGCCTACGACCACACCGTGCAGATCATGGACCTCATCGAGAGCTATCGCGATCTCGTCTCCGGCCTCACCGAAATGTATCTCAGCGCCGTCGGCATGCGGACCAATGAGGTCATCCGGGTGCTCACCATCATGTCCTCGATCTTCATCCCGCTGACTTTTATCGTCGGGATTTACGGCATGAATTTCGACCGCGGCGACGGCACCCGCCCGCTGAACATGCCGGAGCTTTACCAACCCTGGGGCTACCCCCTCCTCCTCCTTGTCATGCTCGCGCTCTCCGTCGGGCAGATCGTTTTTTTCAGAAGGAAAAAGTGGCTGTAGCCGGGGGCACTGCCCCCGGCTACAACGGTGCGCACCGCCCATGAAAGTCTCCCTCCACACCTCCGCCCTCGCCGCGCAGGCCCACACGGCGGTCGTGCTGCCTTGGCTGAAAAAGGTCGCGCAATCCGCCGCGCGCACGCCGCGCGCGACGGCGGTGCTCGTGCCTTTGCAGGCCGATGCCTACCACCTCAAAGCCCGGGCGCTCGACGCCGGGCTCGCGCTCTGCGGCGTGCATTTTCTCACGCCGGGCGAACTCCGCGAGCGGCTCATCCGCCACCTCGATCTGCCCCTGCGCGTTCCGCCGCGCGAGCACCTGCGGCTGCTCCTCGCCACCGCCGCGGAGCGCGCGGGCACAACGTCCGGCCCCAGCGCCGCCGCGCCGGATCCACTGCTCCAGGCCATTGATCTCATCGGCGGCGGCGGATGGGATTTTGCCACGGTCGGTCCGCCGAAATTACGGCCCGTCGCCGCGGAGTTTCAGCGCCTGCTTGCCAGCGCCGGCTTCGCCCTCGTCCACGATGCCGACCGCGCCTTGCTCGCCGCCGTGTCGGCTGCTCCGCCGCATTTCGCGGAGCTGCTCGTCACCGGTTTCAACGCGCTGCACTGGCCGCTCTGGCCGCTGCTCGCCACCGCCGTGCGCGCGGCGGAGTCCGCCACCGTCTGCCTCACCGATCCGCGCGACGAAACTCAAGACCTCGACGCCGCGTGGGTTGGGACTTGGGAGGAAACCTTCGGCGCGGCCCAGCCGGTCGCGGAGGAAATCGCGTCGCCGCTCGCCGACTTGCTGCGCCAGCCGGAGACGCCGCGGGAACGCGCGGAACGGGAAGCCGCACCCGCGCGTGCCGTCGTTTTCCTCGTCGGCCACGACACCGCCGAGCAAGCCCGCGCCATCGTCACGCAGGCGCTGCATTTTCTCGCTGCACCCGCCGGCACGCGGGTCGGCGTGCTTTTTCCCGCGGCGGATGCGCTCTCGCGCCAGGTCGCCGCGCTGCTCGCCGCGCAGGGCGTGCCGCATCACGACGGCCTCGCGCACCGCGCGCCCGGTCCGCTGGAGGAGGCGTCGTGGTCCGCCTGGCTCGCGCTGCAGGAAAGCCCGCGCCTGCCCGCGCTGCTCCGCTTTCTCGCCACGCGCACGGAACCGGGCTTCGCCGGCCTCGACGCCGCGCAGGTCGCCGACGATTTGCAGCGCGTGTATCAGGAGTTGCTGCTCGACGACCTCGCGGTGCTCGCCGCGTATCTCGCCCGCCACCCGCGCCGGCATCGGGCCCCGGCGCTCGCGGCCGCACTGGACGCTTTCCCCTTTCTTCCGGACCGCGCCCCGCTCGCCGAGATGAGCGCGCGCACCGGCGCGATCTTGCGCGAGCTCGGCTGGACGCCGCGCGCGGAGGAAATGGAGCGCCGCGCCGCGGACTGGGACGGTGCGCGGCAACTCGCGATCTCGCGCCGCACTTGGCTGCGCTGGCTGGGCGAAACCCTCGTCTCCTGGCGCACCACGCGCGCTCCGGCGGGCGCGCATCCGTACAGCCGGCTCCACCTGCTGCCCTACGCGCAGGCCGAGTCGCAGGCGTGGACGCATCTCATCGCCGCCGGCTTGAATGAAGGCCAGTGGCCGCCCGCGCTCGAGGACGCCGGCTTTCTCGACGAGGAGGAAATCGACGTGCTCAACCGCCGGCTCCGCGCGCTCAATGCGAGCGCCGTCGGGCAGGGCCGCCAGGGCGAAGGCCACGTCGCCGTGCAGCCGGGCAAAGCGTTCTGCCTCGGCCCCGCGCAACGCCGCGCGCTCGCGACGCGCCAGTTTCTCAACACTCTCGAATCCGCCACCGTGGCCGTGGCGGTGACGGCCCAGCTCCACGAGGCAGCCGCGCCAGAGCGGCAGTTCAATCCCGGTGAGTTTTTCACGCGCCTCTATTTCTGCGCGCGCGGACGCGCCGTGGCGCACGACACCATGACCGCGCTGCGTCACGAGACCGCCCGCTGGCTCGCGGCGAGCGGACTGTGGAAAACGCCCGCGCCAGACCTCGCGCCCGCGCAGTCCACGCGCCGCGCTTACGACGCCCGCCGCGCCGCGGGCCAGCCTTTCGGCGAATACGAATTTGCCCTCCGCACCCCGCCGCAGCCGCCGCTCCGGCTCGCGGCGAAGCGCTGGGAAGATGCGCTCGCCTCACCCGCCGAGGTCTGGCTCGGTGCCGTGCTCGGCGTGGCCGCCCGGGGTGGCGACGACGAAACTCCGTGGGCGCTCGCGCAAGGCAATTGGGTCCACGACTGGCTCCGCGCCATCGGAGCCGGACCCGCGCACACTTTCGTCCCGCTCCCCTCGCCCGCCGAAGTGCCCGCCCGCGTGCGCGCAGCCGCGTCCGCCTTTCGCCAGCGCGTGGCGGGCGTGCTCACCGCCGGCCGCCGTCCGCTGCCGGACTGGTGGGTGTCTACCTGGGAGCAGGCGCTCGGCATCGCGCTCCCGCTCGCGGAAAGCGTGGCCGCGGTCGCCGACCGCACGCACACCGCCGCCGAGTGGAAATTCGACGACACCGCCATCCCGATCGCCGGCGGCGCGCTGCACATCCGCGGGCGCATTGATCTGCTCCTCACCACCTCCGCCGCGCTCGAAGACGCGTGGCTGGTGGATTTCAAAACCGGCCAGCGCAAAGGTTTGAGCCTCGCGAGGCTCACCGCCGGCGACGGCGTGCAGCTCGCGCTTTACGCCCTGGCTCTACGCGCCGCGGGCGCGCGGGCGGTCGGCCTCAGTCTGCTCACGCCCGGCGCGCCGCTCGATGCGCCGCAGCTCACGCTCGCCGCTCTCGACACGGTCGCCCCGCTCTGGCGCGGACTTTGGCAGATGCAGGAAAGCGGCGTCTTCGGGATGCGCGGCGCGCTCCGCGAAGAGTATGGCTACCGCCGCGACTACCCGCTGGCCACGCTCGCCATCGACCAGGAAATTCTCGCGAAAAAATGGACGCTCACACACCCGGATTTCGCAAGCGCGGAGGAGGAGGCATGAGCACGCCCAGCGACCAGCCGCAG
>CAIQUL010000344.1 GCA_903874975.1 uncultured Chthoniobacter sp.
AGCATCTTCGCGCGGGTCGCGAGGATTTTCCCATGCTGCAAAAGCGCCACGGAATTGGTCGCCTCGCGTCCGGGCTGGCGGTCGTTGCGGCCCACGAAGCCGACGAGCAGGCCCGTCTCGCCCGTGGCGACAGCGAGGCGTTCGAGCACGGCGAGATTGTCCGGGATGAACCGGCTTTTGTGCAGCAGATCGCGCGGCGGATAGCCGGTGATGGCGAGTTCGGGAAAGACAACGATTTCCACCCCGGCCTCCACGCCCCGCCGGTAGGCCGCGAGGATGCGCGCTTCGTTGCCCGTCAGGTCGCCGACGGTGGGATTGATTTGGGCGAGGGCGATCTTCACGCGCTTAAGGCCGGGCCAAAATGAACGCCGCCTGCACCGGTTTCGACCTCGTGAGGAACGCAAAACACCGCCCGAGCGCGAACCACAGCCGCGGCCCGAGCAGCGTCGCCGGCAACCCCAGACCGAGGCTCACGACCTGCGCAAGCTGATGCACCCAGCCGCGATCGCGGGTGAAAAGCGGCTGGAACCAATACAGCCACGGGTCCGCCTCCATGTAGGTGGTGACCCGCAGGCCGGCGCTCTCCACGAAGGCGCGGATTTTCGCTTCGTTCAGGCGTTGGACGTGATGGGGATCCATGATGATTTCATTCAAAGGCACAAGGCCGATGAAGACGCCCGCAGGGTGAAGGCACTCGCCAATGCGTTTCAAAAAGCCCGCAGGATCGGGCAAATGTTCCAGCACATGGCTGCACAGGATCACGTCGTACTTGCGCCCGAGCAGCGGGTGCTCCGTCCAGCGGGCGATGTCGATCGTCTGCAGATCCAGATTTTGATACCCGCGCTCCCGCAACATCTCCTCCACCGCACCGACATTCTCCCGATCCATCTCCACGCCGAAAAGCCGGCTGTCCCGCGCGCAGTAGCGGAAAAATGTCCCCGCCCCGAAGCCATAGTCGAAGATGTCCTTGCCCTCGAGACGCACACCCGCCCGGGCGCAGACCTCCAGCGCGAGCAGCACCTTCGCCATCCGCAGGTAGGCCGCGTGATGCACCGCACTCTGGCGGCCACGATAGCACTCCATGAAGTCGCTTTGGTCGGGAGTGGTCTCAGGATTGGCGCTCATCGCGGCGCGGAAGGTGCCTGATTTACAACCGGCATCAAACGGTTAATTCTCCCGCCCTCTGATGAACACCACCGACACTTTCATGCTGCTCCGGCACCATCCGCCAAGTGCGCGTGCGCGGGCAATTTCCGCTCGGCCAAATCTTCATCGCACCCCATGAAACGCCGTCTTCTCGACCTTCTCGGATGCCCGCAGTGCCGGCAGGCGCTCGACCTCAGCGTCACCCACGAAGAGGGAGATGAGATCATGGAAGGGGAATTGGCCTGCCCCGGCTGCCAGCGGAAGTTTCCCATCGTCGGCGCAATCCCGCGCTTTGTGGAAAAGCAAAATTACGCCGACTCGTTCGGCCTGTAGTGGAACAAGTACGCGCGGCTGCAGTTGGACTCCCAGAACGGCACCGCCTTCTCTCGGGAGCGCTTTTACTCCATCACTGAATGGCCCCAGCCGTCGCTCCGTGGCGCGGTGGTCCTCGACGGCGGCTGCGGGGCCGGGCGTTTCGCGGAGATAGCGTTGGCCGATGGCGCGGAAGTCATTGCGCTGGACTTGAGTTCGGCGGTGGATGCGTGCCGCAAAAATTTGCAGGCGCATCCCAATCTCCACTGCGTGCAGGCCTCACTCTTCGAGTTGCCCTTCCGCGACCGGGCCTTCGACACGGTGTATTCCATCGGCGTCATCCAGCACACCCCCGACCCTCACCGCGCCGTCGCCTGCCTGTGCGAAAAGGTCGCGCCCGGCGGCCGGATCGGGCTGTGGATCTATGAGCGGGATTGGAAATCCTACATCGGCACCATCGGCTTTAAATACGCGCTGCGGCCGATGACCAAACACTGGCCCACCCCAAAATTGGAAAATTTCATCCGCGCCATGGAAGCCATCTGCTGGCCTGTGGTCCGCTGCGCCCGCCCGCTTGGCACCCTCGGGAAAGCGATCATGCGGATGCTCCCGCTCTCCTGCGCACATCTGCAAAAAGTACCGCTCTCCGACGAAGATTTCCGCGAATGGATCCGGCTCGATACCTTCGACATGCTCTCGCCCGCATACGATTCCCCGCAGCGCTACCCCGTCGTCGAGTCCTGGCTGGAAAAAGCCGGCCTGCGACCCGCTCCCCGCCACCCGCACGGCGCTATTTCCATTACCGCCACCCGCCCGGCCGCAGGCGCTGCCGCAACTCAGAGATAGCAATCCGCCCAGACCTCGAAAGCGACAATGGCGTGGAGTTTGCGGGCAAAGTTGCGGCGGCCGGTGAGGTGGGCGTCCACGGTGCGCTGGAGGGCGGCGGGGTTGAGGAGGCCGCGTCGGGCGGTGCGCGCGGGGTTGGTGTATTCGAGCAGGAGCGCGCGGAGCGGGCCGCGGTACCATTCGTCGATGGGCATGCCGAAGCCTTGCTTGGGCCGGTCGAACAGGACTTTCGGCACGTGCTTTTCAAGGATTTGGCGGAGGATTTCCTTGCCGCCGCCGGACTGGGCGCGGGTGCGGAAGGTGAGCGTTTCCAAAAAGAACCGCTCGTCGAGGAAGGGGCTGCGCACTTCCAGTCCAACGGCCATGCTCGCGCGGTCCACTTTAGTGAAAATGTCACCGACCAGATACGTCTCCATGTCGGTGAGCATGAAGCGCTCGACCTCGGGGAACGCGCCGTAGCGATTCCAAGCATCGTCGAAAAAATCGCGGGAGGAAGTCACTTCGGGCGCGGTGAGGAGCGGGTCGAGTTCCGCCTTTTTCCACAGCGTGGAAAGCCAGCGGGCCAGCTCAGGCGGCGAGCCACTGGCGACGGCCTCGGCGCTTTTTTTCAGGCGGTCGCTGACGGGCAGACGCGCGAGCAGGCGGAGCAGCGCGAGCGCGGGCTGAGGGAGTTGGCTTTGCAGTTTCCGCGCGGCGGCGAACTGCCGGTATTTGTCGTAGCCGCAGAACAGTTCGTCGCCACCGTCGCCGGAGAGCGCGACGGTGACTTCGCGCTTTGTCTCGCGCGAAATGACGTAGCTCGGGAGAAAGGAATCGTCGCCGAGCGGCTCGGTGGCGCGCCCGAGGATGTCGGCAAAATCGGCGATCAGCGACGCGCCATCGACGGCGATCTCGTGGTGCTCGGTGCCGAGATGCCGGGCGATCGCCGCCGCGGCGTCGGCCTCGGAGCGCGCCGAGCCGGTGAAGCCGACGGTGTAGGTTTTCAACCGACCCGGAGTGGCCTGCTGCGCGAGCGCGGCGACGAGGCTGGAATCCACCCCGCCGCTAAGAAAGCAACCAAGCGGCACATCGCTCACCAGCCGCGCCGTGACCGCCTGGCGCAACGCCTTTTCCAAAACCCCGGCGGCTCCGGCGACGGTCCCGTCCGCGGGATCGGCGGGCGGCTGCGTCGGGAGGGAAAAGTAGCGCTGCAACCGCAGTCCGTTTTCGTCGAAGCGGCCGAAATGGCCCGACGGCAACTGCTGGATTTCGCGGAAAATCGTCCGCGGGCTTGCCACATAACCAAACTCGACATACTCCCGGAACGCTGCGGGCGAAATCGTCAGCGAGACCGCCGCCAATTGCCGAAACACGACCAACTCCGACCCGAAAATCATCGTGCTCCCGCTGGCGAAAATGAAAAATGGCTTCTTGCCGAAAGCGTCGCGCGCAAAGACCAGCGACCGCGCGCGCCGGTCCCAAATCGCGAGGGCGAACATCCCGTGCAAACGCGCGAACAATTTCTCGCCCCAGACCGCGTAGCCATGCAGGAGGATTTCCGTATCGCTCTGGCTTTGAAAGACGCGACCCAGCGCTTCGAGTTCCCCGCGGAGCGTTTGGAAGTTGAAAATTTCGCCGTTGAAAACCACGACGAGATCGCCGCTCGCATCGTGCATTGGCTGGCTGCCGCGCGGCGAAAGATCGATCACGCGCAGCCGCCGATGGGCGAGTCCGCAGTGGTCATCGGCCCACACATTTCCCTCGTCCGGCCCCCGGTGCGCAAGCGACTGCTCCATCCGCCGCAGGTCAGCGGGCGGCGGAGACTTTTGAAAATCGACGTAACCGGCAAGGCCGCACATAGGCGGAAGGTAATGATCGAATCCCGCGCCGATGCAAAGCAAAGTCGCCGCCGATGATCCCACCCACGCCCCAGCGCGTCCTCTACGTCCACAACAGCGCCGACATTTACGGCGCGAGCCGGTCGCTGGTGCGGCTGATGCGGACGCTGGATCGGCGGCGTTTTGAGCCGCTGGTCATGCTCCCGGCGGATGGGCCGCTGGCCGCGCAGGTGCGCGCGACGGGCACGCGCGTGATCGTTTTCCCCGGCCTCAGCGTCATCACACGCGAGGTTTTCCGCTCGTGGAAGCTGCCGTTTTTCCTGCTCGGCATCCCGCTCTCGGTGCTTCGGGTGTGGCTGATTTTGCAGCGGGAAAACATCGGGCTCGTCCACACGAACACCGGCGTGATCGTGTCGTCCGGCCCCGCCGCGTGGCTGGCGGGCGTGCCGCACGTGTGGCACATCCGCGACTGGTTTCAGGAGTTCCGCGGGTTCTGGCGCTATTACCAAATGTGGATGCAGGGTTTCTCGGATCGCATCATCGCGGTGTCGGGGGCGATCGCGGAACAGTTCAGCGACCGGCGGAAGGTCCGCGTGATCAACAACGGCTTCGACCTCGCGGAGTTCGCGCTCGACGACACGGGCCAGCGCGCGGCTTTCCGCGCGGAACACCAACTCGGCTCCGGGCCGGTGGTGGGCTGCGTGGGGCGGATCAAGCTCGTGCGCAAAGGGCAGGAGGTGCTGCTGAGGGCGGCGGCCATTTTGAAAAAGCGCGGGGTCACGGCGAAATACGTGATCGTCGGCGCGCCGTTCCCCGGCAATGAGGCGCACCTCGAGGTGCTGCAGGAAATCGTGCGCGAGGGCGGACTCGGGGACGACGTGTTTTTCACCGGCGAGATCGCCGACCCACGCCCGGCCTACGCGGCGATGGATGTCTTCGTGCTGCCGTCGGCCCAGCCGGAGCCGTTCGGCGGCGTGGTCATGGAGGCGATGGGCATGGGCGTGCCGGTCATCGCCACGAACATCGGCGGCTCGCTGGAGCAGGTGGCCGACGGCGAGACGGGCTACCTCGTGCCGCCCGGCGATCCGGCAGCACTCGCGGAGAAACTGGAGCCACTCCTGCGCGACGCCGGGCTGCGGGCGCGGATGGGCGCGGCGGGCCGGCGGCGGATTGCGGAGCGCTTCACGGTCGGCGGG
>CAIQUL010000345.1 GCA_903874975.1 uncultured Chthoniobacter sp.
AAAGCTGGGTGAGGACGGGCAACTTCGCCCTAGCTGGTTTGTGATTAGTCATCCGGGCGATCCTGAGTGGGATCGCCCGCCAGCCACGCAAAAAAATCACGGCCTATGGGATGGCTGTGGCAGCAATTGATTATACAAAACTTCGTTAAGCTGATAAAGATCGGCGGAGAGGCGAATTAAAACGCTGCGGCGGATACGGAAAAAAACAAAGGGAACGATACGATGAAAAAAACATTAATTTTGTGTTCTTGGTTGCTAGCCGCCGTTCTGGCATCCGCCGGGGAGCGGGTCGCGCTGTGGCCGGAAGGAAAGATCCCTGATTTTCAGACCCAGCAGATCGCGGCGACGACCCAGGAGGTGAAAGCGCCGGGATTCAAGGCTGCTGAAAGCACGATGCCTTATCTCGACTGGTATGAGGCACCGGCGACGAAAAACGGCGGCTGCATATTGCTCATTTCCGGCGGCGGCTATGAGGCTTGCTGCGACGGGGAATGGATTGACCGGGTCGCGAAGAAGTTCACCGAACTCGGGTTCGTCTGTGTGAGTCTCACCTACCGGACGCCGCGTCCGCAAGGTTTGCCGATCTATCAGAGTGCGTGGGAGGACGGGCAACGCGCCGTCCGTCTCGTCCGCAATGATGCGAAGAAGCGCGGGTTCGATCCGGAGAAGATCGGCGCGTTCGGATTCTCCGCGGGCTCGCACCTGACGGTCCTGCTCGGGACGAGCGCGCTCACAGCGGCGTATGGCCCGGTCGATGACCTCGACCAGCTTCCGTGCCACGTCAACTGGGCGGTGCCGGTCTACACCGCCTACGCGCTCACGGACGGACTCACCGGCCCCAACACGCGTGACGGGGACGCGATCGACGTCAAGCTCTCGGACGTCTTCAAGTTTGACGCGAAGACTTGTCCGATGGCGCTCTTCCACGGCGGGACGGACGCCTATTCACCGAACGGCTCCACGCAGATCTACCGCCAGCTCCGCAGAATGAAAATTCCGGCTGAGATCCATCTCTTCGCAGACCGCCCTCATGGGTTCATGGGCGACCCTGGCAAGGGCGAAGATGGCGCCGCCTATGACCACTGGCTGGACCGTGTTACCGAGTTTCTCCGCCAGATGAATTATGACGGTAGTCTCGGTGCGGAAGTCGATTTAATGACCCGCTATCCGAATAACGATGCGCGTGGCGAAACCAGCAAGGAGCCAGTTTGGCCAGAAGGCAAAATGCCAGACGTGCAGGCGAACCAGTGCCAGCCTTATATCGAGTGGCACCTGCCGAAGGAACTCAAGACGAAGGCGATCCAGATCATCTACTCGGGCGGCGCCTACATCGGCAACGACCCGGACGGATTCGAGGTCGCCCCGGCGCGGCGCTACCTGAACGAAAAGGGGATGGCAGTGGTGACGATGAAATACCGCACGCCCTCGCCGAGGGGTGGCTTGGCTAAGCACGCCACGGCCTGGCAGGATCTGCAGCGCGCTGTCCGGATCGTCCGCAGTGAGGCGGCAGCGAAGGGCCTGGATCCCGAGCGCATCGGCATCATGGGCTCCTCGGCCGGCGGACACCTTACGCTGATGGGTGCGACCAGTTCGAAACGCCGTTCCTATTCGCCGATCGACGACCTTGATCAGCTTTCCTGCAAGGTGCAGTGGGCGGTCGCGATCTATCCCGCGTATGCACTCACGGATGGCTCGCAATCCCCGAATGCAAAGGGCGGCAACGAGGACGACGCGAGGCTCGTCCCTGAGTTCTCGTTCGACCTTGCGACTTGTCCGATGCTGTTCATCCACGGAGACGCGGACGATTGGGCGGCGATGAATTCGGTGAAATGCTGGGAGCAGCTTCGCCGGATGGGAATCCAATCCGATCTCCACACGCTGGTCGGCCGCGGTCATTGCTTCCAGAGGACTGCCGCTCCGGGCACGGGCAGCTATACCTGGATGGGGCGCATCTGGGAATTCATGAACC
>CAIQUL010000346.1 GCA_903874975.1 uncultured Chthoniobacter sp.
CGGCGGCAGGAGGCGCCACGGGCACGGGCACGGGCACGGGAGTCGGCTCCGGCTCCGGCGGGGCGGCGAATTCCTGCTCGATCGCCGCCAGCAGCGCCGGGGCGTCGATGGGTTTTGTCAGGAGCTGGCAACCCTGGATTTGCTCTGCGTAGTCGCTGAGGTCGTAGCCGCTGATCAGGATCGTCCGCGCCGCCGGATAGCGCTGCCGCATTTCCTCGCGCAACGTGAATCCGTCCATCGGCTCCATGACCACGTCGGTGATCAGCAAGTCCACGCCGCCCATGGCCGCCGCGTTCTCCAGCCCCCGCTCGCCGCTCGTGCCCACGCGCACCTCATATCCCGGCACACTTTTCAAAACGGTGAGCAACGCCTGGATCACTCCCGTGTCGTCATCGACGAGCAGGATTCTCATAGGTCGCTCTTCCTCGGCAGCGTCGCCGGGGCGGGGTAGTCATCGGCCAGCCGCGCCGGCTCGGCGGTCGCGGTCTGGAGCTGACCTTTGTAATAGATGCGCACGAGGTAGCCGTAAAACTCCCGCTTCCCGCTCCCTTTTTCCGGCAGCGGCAACTGATACTCCACCGCCAGTTCTTCCGTGTCCGAGTCCGCCCAATCCGCCGGGGCGGTGACCCACTTCGAGTTCACGTTGGCGCTCGTCTGCACCACGTTGGTGCCATCCAGGCGGTCATAAAAAAGGACGTGAATCGCGAGATGCGGCGCTTCGATCTTGGCCTGTCCCAGCGCCTTGATCGGGATGACGAGCTTGAACCGTTTCTGCGACGCCGCATCGTTGCGCTCTTCCACCCGCAGCTTGCCCACGGCCACGCTCGCCGGGCCGCTGCCGCCGGTCGTCCCGGGTCCGGTGCTCCCCGGGGGCACCGGCGTGCCGCCACCCAGCGCCTCCAGGCGCGCCTGCGCCTGGACTTCGCGGAGCTTCGATTCCGCGAGCGAAAAGTAGATCCCCGCCGCGCGCCCCATTTCGTAAATGCGCTTCCACTGCTCCGCCGCTTTGTCGGGCAGCCGCATCGCTTCCAGCGTCGCCGCCAGTTCGGCGATGGCGATCGGGTTCCGGGGGTCCAGCGCCCCCGCCTCGCGAAACCGCGTCAGCGCATTCGCGGTGTCGCCGCGGTCGCGGAAATATTTCCCCTGTTGCACCAGCTCATCGAAGCGCGTCTGCGGCACGTCCTCGGCCGGCTTCGTGGTCCCCGCGGGCACCGGCACCGGCCGCGCCAGCGCCCCCGGCGAGCGCATCTCGCCCAGCCCGGGCGTCGGCGCTTCCTCGATGGTGGTGGAAAAGGGGTCCGCCGTGAAATCCGGGCGCATCCCGACCGGCGCAGTCAGCCGGGCAAACATCGGCGGCTCCGTCGGCACGGGTTCGCGCTCCGCATGAAACCGCGCGACAAATGCCCAGCCCACCGCGCCCAACTGCAGCAGCACCCCGATCCCCAGCACCGCGAGCGCGATGGTGAAAGTCTGGCCGGCAGTCTGGCGCGTGATCGGAGCGGCGATGGGCATGAGGCTTTCGGGTGGAGAAAGGCGGGACCGTAGGGACGGCGGAAAGCGGTGTCAAATGCCCCCGCCAGTGCCTGGAAAAACCAACCGGTCTGCGCCCGGCGGCGGACCCCAAGCCGGGAAGTCACCCCCCTTCGGTCATGCCGTCATTGACCATTCATCCGCCACGCCACATTTAAGATTCTTCCTCCGGCCGGGGTTGTGCGAGGGACAACCACCCCGCCCATTTTGCTCACCCGCCATTTTCTCCTCCTCGTCGTCCTCCTGCCCCTCGCCGCCCTCGCCGGGGACGAGGTCGGCAGTCGGCGCCCCACTTTGCTCCGCCTGACCGCCGAGAGCGCCCTGCACGCGGCGCTCGCGCGGAATTTCTCCATCGAGGTCCAGCGCTTCGAGCCGCGCATCGCCCGCGAGCGGGTGACCGGCGTGTTGGGGCGCTTTGACCCCGTCTTCGACCTCAGCGTGCAGCGCGACGAAACCTCCCAGCGCGGGGACTTCGCCGCCGGGGTGCGGCTGCCCGTCCGCCGCGTCAACCGGCTGGACAACTTCTCCGCCGGGCTCAGCGGCGCCACCCCGCTCGGCCTCGGCTACGACCTCGGCTTCGGCTCGCGCAACGACCTCGGCATCTTCACCCAATTTGCCGACGACATCACCACCACCGCCAGCCTCACCCTGCGCCAGCCGCTCCTCCGCGGCGCTGGCCCCACCACCAATCTCGCCGGCGTGCGCATCGCGCGGAACAACGTCATGGTCTCCGAGTGGGCGCTGAAAAAGCGCGTCATCGACATCATCACCCAGACCGCCTTCGTCTATAACCAGCTCCACCTCGCGCACGAAGGCCTGCGCGTGGCCGAGCGCTCCCGCGAACTCGCCCGCCAGCTCCTTGCGGACAACGAAGCCCGCGTGAAAATCGGCGTCATGTCGCCGCTCGATGTCGCCGAGGCCCGCGCCGAAGTCGCCGCCCGCGAGGAGGGCGTCATCCTCGCCCAGCGCGCCATTCTCGATAACGAAAACCTTTTGAAACAACTCGTGACCAACGACCTCGAACGCCTCCTGGAGGTCCGCGTCGAAATCGCCCCGCCGCCTTCCCCCGCCTTCCGCGCCGACGTGCCCGGCGGCATCCGCGCCGCCCTCACCCTGCGGCCCGATTACCGCCAGGCCATCCTCGACCTCGAGAACCGCCGGATCACCCTCGCCTTCACGAAAAATCAGGAGCTCCCCCGACTCGACCTCACCGGTAGCCTTGCCCTGCTCGGCTTTGACAGCGACTACGGCTCCAGCGCCCGCCGCGTCGGCTCACGCGACCAGACCGCCTGGACGCTCGGCGCCATCGTCAGCATCCCCATCCCGAACCGCGACGCCCGCAGCGCGGCGAACGCCGCCAAGCTCGAATGTGCCAAAGGCCTCGTCGCCCTCCAGGCGCTCGAACAGCAGATCGTCGTGGACGTGGACAACGCCAGCGGGCAGATCGTCACCTCCCGCCAGCGCATCGCCTCCACCACCGAGTCCGTGCGCCTCGCGCAGATCAGCCTCGACGCCGGCCAGGAGCGGCTCAAAGCGGGCACCGGCACCACGTTTGTCGTCCTCGAGTTGCAGAAAAAGCTCATCGAAGCCGAAGCCGCCCAACTCCGCGCCCGCGCCGACTACAACCAGGCCGTCAGCGAATACCACCGCCAAACCGGCACCGCCCTCCGCGAGCACGGGGTGGTCCTGGAGTAGCTGCGCCGCGCGCCTTTCACCGCGTCTTCAAAAACTCCACCAGCGCCGTCTTTTCCTCCGCGCTGAGACCGACGCCGTAGGTGGGGCCGGGGTGGCTGTCGCCGCGCACGGTCACGTCGTGCCGCCAGCCGGCACGCTCGGCTTCGGGGCCGGTGGTGATGAAGCCGAGGTTCACGGGGTCGTCCACGGCGTAGCCGCGGGGGCAGATTTTGGGGCGCTCGGCCACGGGCTTGAGGAGGTCGGTCATGGTCGGCACGGAACCGTTGTGCAGGTAGGGTGCGCGCATCCAGAGGCCGTCGAGTGGGGGCGATTGGTAGGCCTCGATCTTGACCATGTCCGGGCGCGTGATGCCGAAGCTTTTCACGCGCTGGTTGGCGATGTCGGCGGCTTCCTTGATCCACGTGTCCATGCGCTCGCGGTCGGCGCCGATCGCGGCGATGGGGTGGGGGATGTTCGTCCCTGGGCGGCCCGGTTCGTGGCACTCGGCGCAGTGCTGCACGTAGCTGGGCTGGCCTTTTTCCGCGAGCGCGGCGTCGCTGGGGAAGGGGAATTTCGGCGGCGGCAGTTCGCTGAGAAAGTTGTCCACTTCCGCCTGCCATGCGCGAACCACGCGCGGCGTTTCATCCGCCAGTTCAGCCCGTCGAGCTGCCCGCGCCCGCGGCCCATCAAGTCCTGCGGCTGGTTCGGGAAGTTGCCGGGCGCGGCACCGAGGCCGAGCGCGGAGTCGATGATGACGGAGCGAACGGCGGGCGGGTCGCAGCTCCCGTTGAGGTAAAGGCCGGGGCCTTTGCGGACCTTGAGATTCCAGATGCTCGGAAAGTCCGCCTGGCCGGTGGTCTCGTCCTTGGCCATGCCGGTCATGAAATACTTCGTGCGATTCATCGGGTCGTCGCGCGAGATCGCCTCGGGCCGGTCCCCGCGATTCATCGCATGCTAAATCGCGCCGGGATACTTTGATGCGCAGGGGCCGGGGCACCCCTCTGGAGGTCTTGCAGAGCGCGGGTGAGTGTCAATCGTCAGCTCTGACCCCTTTCGCTCGCCAGACCCATACGCCCATCTCTGCACCGTCCCTCAGAACGCGATGCGGACGCCGCCGGAGACGGCGTTGCGGTCGTAGTTGCTGCGGCCGAATTCGCCGTCGTAGTAGAAATACGTCGAGTAGCGGTCGCTGCACTGGATGGC
>CAIQUL010000347.1 GCA_903874975.1 uncultured Chthoniobacter sp.
AGCGGCAATAGAACTCCGTCGCGAGCGCGCCAAACTCGGCGGCGAAGACCGGATCGTGGCGATACACGACCGGCGACTTCAGCCATTCGAGCAGCGGCGGGTTGTTCTTGCGGAGCAGCCGCAGCGCCTAGCGCAGCTCCCAGCCGCTCACGTCGAGATCGTCGTCGATGGGCTGTTCGATGACGTCGCGCCGGTCCTCAACCGAGAGATACCAGTCGCGCCGATGGACGTAGAGGAAGCGCACGTCGTAGCAGACCTGAATTCACTGTCGCAGCGGTGCCGCCGCCGTCTACGTGCAAAGCCCCCCTATTGCTTTCTCGTCTAGGGCACCTTGAATACCGTTATGGCGGTAAATAAGTTTGAATATCTCGAGCATGGCCGTACTTTTCCGAATAACCAGCGCAATAATACCGCCATAGCGGCAAAATGGAACCACTCCAGGAAATCGTCAAAAAGCACCGCCGCATTAGCGGTCTCACCCAACCGGAGCTGGCAAAGCTGGCCGGGGTGGGCAAGACCGTGGTCTTCGATCTGGAGCACGGGAAGCTCTCGATTCGCTACGATACGCTGACCAAAATCCTGACGGTCCTCAACATCAGCATCGGTTTCGATAGTCCGCTGATGGCGCGGATGCGTGCGGAGAGCGCAAGCACAGGAACCCCCTCGGCATGAGGAGGGCTGAGGTCTGTCAGCAAACCACGCGCGCCGGGGCTCTCGAAGAACTCGACGGCGGGGGTTGGCGGTTCACCTATGCCGCCGGCTACTCCGGCGAGCCGGTTTCGCTGACGATGCCGGTGGCGCAGGCGGTTCACGAATTCGACCGGTTCCCGCCCGCGTTCGAGGGGCTGCTGCCCGAGGGGATGCTCTTGGAGGCAATGTTGCGCCGCTACAAACTCGATCGCACTGATCTCTTCGGGCAGTTGATCGTCGCCGGTCAGGATCTCGTAGGCTCGCTCACGGTGCAGGAAGCCGCATGAAACGCTGCCTCATCACCTACGAACCAATTGAGGGAGACGCCGATTATTCCGTCGGAGGGTTGAAACTCCTCGACCGCAATCTCACCGCGCTTTCTCCGCTGGGCTACACCGCCGCCGAGCAGCGCCAGGAGGCACTGGAGCGCGCGGGCAAAATGTCGATCCAAGGTGTGCAGCTAAAACTCAGCGCCGTGCTCAAGGTGAAGGCCGGCGCGTTCGACGTAGTGGATCGCCATGGGCGCTTCATCCTCAAACCACCGAGCCTCGACTTTCCCGAACTGCCCGAAAACGAAGACCTCACGATGCGCCTCGCTGCTGCCGTCGGGATCGAAGTGCCGGTGCATGGTCTCGTTCGCGCCCGCGACGGCTCGCTCACCTATTTCATTCGGCGTTTTGATCGGGAAGGTCGCACGCGCGTGCCGCTGGAAGATTTCGCCCAGCTTTCCGGTGCGAGCCGCGAGACAAAATACGAGTCATCCATGGAAAAAGTCGCCGCCGTCGTGGATCGCTGCTGCACCTTCCCCGTCATCGAGCGCGTGAAACTCTTCGAGCGCACGCTGTTCAGCTTCCTCACCGGCAACGAGGACATGCACTTGAAGAATTTCTCGCTCATCACCCGGCGCGGTCGCATCGACCTCGCACCCGCCTACGACCTGCTGAACTCCACCATCGCGCTGAAAAATCCCCAGGAAGAAATGGCCCTGCCGATCCACGGCAAACGCTCCAACCTCACGCGGAACGACCTGTTCAATTACTTCGCCACCGAGCGACTCCAAATCAACGCGCGCGTGCTGACCGAAATGGTCGAGCGGTTTCAAGGTGCGTTTAGGCGATGGGATGAACTGCTCGCCGCCAGCTTTCTTTCGCCGGAGAAAATGACGGCTTTTGCGGCGGTGTTGGCGGAGCGCAAAGCGCGCCTCCGAATCTAGCCCGATCTCCGCTCCTCACGAGCCGCCGCATTGGCTGTTCTCGGAAAACCAAGGCGTCGAGCCGCGCTTTGGGGGCTGGGTCTGCCCCACAGGGGCGCGGATATTTTACCTCGCCG
>CAIQUL010000348.1 GCA_903874975.1 uncultured Chthoniobacter sp.
AGCAACTGACGCCATGACGAAGGCCGCCAACGTGGAACTCATCGGCTGGGAGAAAGTCGGTTCGGGCTTTGTGACCGTCTTTGTCAAAGGCGATGTCGCCGCAGTGAAAGCTGCCGTCGAAGCTGGTGCAACCGCAGCCAGTGCGATCGGCGAAGTCGTCGCTGTGCATGTGATCCCGCGTCCGCACGATGACCTGCACGGTCTTGGAAAATTCCTCGGTGGCAAACCGGCGAACGGCCCCGCGAAGTAGTCCCAATCGTCGCATCGGCCCCATAAAACCTATGGGACAGATGGGACCTAGGCGACCTGGCTGAACCAATGACACCCAACAACATCCTCGTGGCCAACATCGGCAGCACTTCGTTCAAGTTCCGCTTGATCGAAATGCCTTCCGAGCGCGTGCTGGCGAAGGGTGGTGTTGAGCGCATTGGCAGCACCGAATCGACCTATAAGTATCAGGTCGGAAATGATGCGGAGCAGAAAGGTGTCGCCGCGCTGCCCGACCACGGCGCGGCCATCTCGCTGGTCGAGAAAGCGCTCGACGGATTCGACGGTCTCGCCGCGGTCGGCTTCAAGCCGGTGATGGCTCGCGGCATCTCCGGCACGCAGGTGCTCGCGGAGCCGGTGCTGCGCGCGATGGAGGAAATCAACACCCTCCTGCCCGCGCACAACCCACCCTACGTCGCCGCCGTCCGCAGCTTCCACAGATCGCATCCAAGCCTGCCGTGCATCGGCACCTTCGAGACGGCGTTTTACGACGACGTGCCGCCGGAAAACATCCGCTACCCGGTGCCGCGTGAATGGGAGACGAAGTATGGCATCCGCAGGTATGGCTTCCACGGCGCGAGTCATCGCTTTGTCTCGCAGCGCTGCGCCGAACTGCGCGGGACGGACAAACTGCGCGTCATCTCCTGCCACCTCGGCGGCAGCTCCTCCATCGCTGCGGTGCGCGATGGCAAAGCCATCGACTCAAGCTGGGGCATGACTCCGCAAAGCGGTCTGCCGCAAAACAATCGCGTGGGCGACTTCGATGTCTTTGCCCTTATCTACCTCGCCCGCGACCTGGGCCTCGGCATCGACGCCGTGGAGAAAGCGCTCACTTCCCAGTCCGGCCTCAAAGGTCTCTCCGGCCTCGCGACCGGGGACGTGCGCGACATCCTCGACGCAGCGGCGAACGGCAGTGCCGACGCCCAAATCGCGCTCGATGTCTTCGTCGGCGCGATCCGGAAATACATTGGCCAGTTTCTGGTCGAGTTGAACGGCGCGGACGTCCTCATTTTTACCGCTGGCATCGCCGAGAACAACCCGGTGCTTCGCAAAAAAATCTGCGCGAACTTGGACTTCTGCGGACTCGAGCTCGATGACGAAGCCAACGAGCGAGTGCGCGCCGACGAAGCCATTATCTCAACGCCGCGCTCGAAGATCGAAGTGCGCGTCATCCCGACCAACGAAGAAATCATCATCGCCCGCAACGCGTGGGCCAAACTCTCAACTCTCAACTAACCAAACAACCCAACTATTATGGCACAACAAGCAATTGGAATGATCGAAACGCGCGGTCTCGTCGCACTCGTCGAGGCGACTGACGCGATGCTCAAATCGGCCAACGTCGAACTCGTCGGCCCCATCACCCAGGTCGGCAACGCGATGGTGACCGTCTGCGTCACCGGCGACGTCGCCGCGGTCAAAGCCGCGACGGAAGCTGGCAAAACCGCTGCGCAGTCGCTCGGCGAAATCGTCAGCGTCAGCGTCATTGCCCGCCCGCACGGCGATCTCGTCGCAGTCCTCCCGAAAGCCAAGTAAGTATCACGGTTTTCCAACCATGATTCTTGCCCGCGTAGAAGGCAGCGTCGTCGCGACGAAGAAGAACACGAAGATGACGGGTCAGAAATTTCTGCTCGTCCGTCCGCTCGTGATCGATTCGCCGACGGCCAAAGAGTGGAAGCCCGGCAGCAGCACGCTGGTGGTCGTGGATACCCTCGGCGCGGGTGAGGGCGAGATCGTGCTCATCGTGCAAGGCAGCTCTGCGCGGTTGGCCGCTGATGACAAGAACGCTCCCGTGGATGCCGTCGTGATCGGCATCGTGGACACGGTCGATGTGGCCAGGCGAATCCTCTACAAGGCGCAGTAAAAAACCTCCGTAAATGGCAACGATTGACGAAAGACTAGTATCCAGAGTGGTGAGCGAAGTGCTGACCCGTTTGCAGACCCAGACCCAACCAAAGGTCGCAGCGTCGGCCCCGAGCGGCTTTGGTGTCTATGAAGACATGGCTGCCGCGTGTGAAGCGGCGCATCGCTCTTTTGAAAAGCTCCGCGATCTCGGGGTGTCCGCGCGACGCAAAGCGATCCAGGTGATCCGCAAGATGTGCGTGGCCAAGGCTCAGGAGTGGGGCACGATTGAATTCAACGAGACCAAGATCGGACGGCTGGAGCATAAGATCGAGAAACTCAAGATCTGTGGCGACCTTGTGCCGGGCGTTGAGTTCCTTGAGCGCATGGCTTTCAGCGGCGACTTTGGCCTCACGATCATCGACTTCGCACCGTGGGGAGTCATCGGTGCGGTGACACCTTCGACCCACAGTGTCCCGACCCTCACGGGGAATGCGATTAACATGATCGCGGCGGGTAACTCGGTTGTCTATAACACCCATCCGGCCGCTGCGAAGTGCGCGGCCATTGCCATCCGGGCTTACAACGAAGCCATCTTTCAGGAGATCGGAATCTCCGACCTGCTAACGACCGTCGTTAAGCCCACGCTTGAGACCTTCGACGTGATGTGCAAGCACCCGCTGGTGCGGTTGCTCTGCGTCACCGGCGGTCCCGCGGTCGTCGCTGCGGCGATGAAGACCGGCAAGCGCGCGGTTTGCGCCGGCCCCGGCAACCCGCCTGTGGTCGTCGATGAAACTGCCGACCTCGAGGTCGCGGCCAAGTCGATCATTCAGGGAGCGAGTTACGACAACAACCTACTCTGCATCGGCGAAAAGGAAGTGTTCGTCGTGGAAGCCGTCGCCGACCAACTCATCGCTGCGCTCAAGCGCGCAGGTGCCGTGCAACTCGATGCCAGGCAAGTCGAGGCACTCGCGGACAAAGCATTCGTTTTCCCTCAGGGCAAAGGCGCTGGCTGTCCGCACCCGGTCGTGAACCGCGACCTCGTCGGCCGGGATGCCGCCGTGCTCGCTAAGGCCATCGGCCTGGATGTTCCACCCGCGACGCAGTTGCTCTTCGGCGAAACCAAAGCCGATCACATCTTTGTCGACGAGGAGCAGATGATGCCTTTCATCCCGATCGTTCGCGTGCCCAATGTGGACGCGGGTATCGCGGAAGCGATCAAGGCCGAGCACGGCTACAAGCACACCGCGATCATGCATTCGCAGAACATCCGCAACCTCACCAAGATGGCCCAGGTCGTGGACACCACGCTCTTCATCAAGAACGGCCCGTGCATGACTGGCCTGGGCCTCGGCGGCGAAGGCTTCCTGAGCTTCAGCGTCGCCACGCCCACCGGCGAAGGTGTGACCACACCCATGACCTTCACCCGTTCGCGGCGGTGCGTGATGGTGGAAAACTTGAACTTGTTTTGATGTCGATGATGTCACGCATCCAGAACAACGCAGCTGAGCGCGAATTCCGGGGAGCACGCGCGTCCCGCGTGTTGGCGAAGGCGTCCCGCCTTCGCGAACTTCCCAGAGCGTCGTGTTCAGTTGGTGCGCGGATTTTCAAAGCCACGTCCTCGAAAGTTCGTTGTGGCGGGACGCCCCAACCAACACGCGAGACGCGTGTGCTCCCCGGAGTTCCTGCGCGTGCGTTTTCCGAAATCGTATGAGACTCGCCACGATCAAGGGTCACGTTACTGCGACGATGAAGCATAAAAGTCTCGATGGCTGGCGGCTGCTCATCGCGATTCCGGACAGTCCGGATCTGGCTCCGCAGATCGTAATCGACCCACTCGGCGCGGGCATCGGGCAGAAAGTGATGATTTCCAGCGACGGCAGTGAGGCGCGCAAGATTGTGGGCAACGAACTCAGCCCAGCGCGCTGGACCGTGCTTGGCATCATCGATCCCGAGAGGAGTCTCGCGCTATGAGAATGGGCACGGTCATAGGTCGCGTGACGCTTTCCGTGCGTTCGCCGAAATACACCGGCGAAAGGTTGCTCGTTACGCTGCCTTGGAAGACGGACACTTTTAACGGCGAGGACAAACATGACCCTGCCATCGTGGTCTATGACCAACTCGGCGCGGGGGTCGGTCAGCAGATCGCCATCAGTGAAGGTCGGGAGGCCGCCTGCCCGTTTGAAAAGCCAACCCCCGTGGACGCCTACTGCGCCGCGCTCGTCGATGAATTTTTCTACAAGCAATAACCTATGCAACTGATCGCCCAAAAAGAAGCCGCTGAGTTTGTCAAAACCGGCGCAAAAGAGTTCCGCCAAAACAGCGAAGTCCGCCTTACTCCCGGCGCGAAGGACATCTTCACCGAAGCTGGCGTGAAGGTCGTCTTTGACTCCACGGCGGCACCCGCGTCGGCTCCTGCCGCGACCGCCACGCCGGGCCACTATACGCCGGATGACGTGCGCCTTTTCGCCTCGAAGGAAGCAACCGAAATCAAGGAGCAGATCTGCGACATCGGACGCCGCATCTGGGCGCGCGAATACTGCGACGGCAACGGCGGCAACATCTCCGCGCGGCTGGGGCCGGATCGCTTCATCTGCACGCCGACGGGCGTGAGCAAAGGCTTCATGAAGCCCGACATGATGTGCATGGTCGATGGCAAGGGGA